>CAZPNF010000194.1:0-4736 GCA_964587715.1 uncultured bacterium
CATATACCATTGCTAAGCCTAAACCAGCTCCCTCTCCTGCACGTTTTGTTGTAAAGAAGGGTTCAAATATCCGTAATCTTGTAGTCTTGTCCATTCCAATCCCTGTATCCGAGATTGTAATTTGTACATAATCTCCAGGAACAACTCCCAACCGAGTTTGGGCAACAGATGCATCTAAAACTACATTAGATGTAGCAATGGTCAACTTCCCTCCCTCAGGCATAGCCTCTATTCCATTTAAACAAATATTGAGCAGTACCTGATGAATTTGCTGAAAATCTCCTTTCACAGGCCAGATCTCGGGATCAAGAGAAGTTTCAATAGTTACTAAACCATTCACTGTTCCTAATAATATGGCAACTATATCTTCTATTATCTTATTTACGAGAATAGAAGCAACCTGATATTTACCTCCTCTGGCAAAACCTAAAAGACGATTCGTCAGATCAGCAGCTCGCTTGGCAGTCTCTGCGATAGAATGAATATCATTATAATATGGATGATCCTTTGACATATCACTAAGCAATAAAGAAGCATATCCAAGGATGCCGCCTAATAGATTGTTAAAATCGTGTGCAATGCCGCCGGCAAGGGTTCCGAGAGATTCCATTTTCTGTGCTTCTAATAATTCCATTTCCAAACGTTTTCTCTGAGTAATATCAACCATATTACCCAGAACAGCAGCTTCTCCGTCCAAAATAACCCGGCGTGAGCGCACTTCGCACCAACATCTTCCTCCCCCTTTTTTCAAAAACTGTACCTCATAGCGATCAAGAACATTCTCGCCGCTTTCTCTCCTGAGTTCACGATTTCTAACTATGCTTCTCTGCTCAGGCACAATCAAATCAAAAAAGTCCTTTTCTATAAGCTCATTTTTGGAATAACCAATAACTTTCTCAAACATATCGTTCACAAACTGAATAATTCCATTCCGGATTATAAATACCCCGACCAGAGATGATTCAATCAACATCCGATATTTGATTTTGGATTCGCGAAGACTCTCCTCCAATGCCTTTCGCAAAGAAACGTCTCTGACAAAAGTTTGGATAGCCTCTTTTCCCCGAAACCAGACCCTACGACTACTAAGTTCAGCGTGAAAAGTAGATCCACCCATTTTCCTCATAATTGTTTCCAAAGGAACAACTTCGGCCTTTTTCAATATCTTATCAAAAAATATTTTTTGCTCCGGCAATACATCGGGGATACTCAACTGATTCCAATTCAGGTTCAGCATCTCTTCCTTCTCGTAACCTAAAAGTTTGCATGCTACTCTATTAGTTTCCAGTAACTTTCCCGAATAATCGTGAACCAAAATACCATCATTAGCTCCCTCGAATAGTGCGTGATATTGGGACTCTTTTTCTAATAGTCGCTTAGTTTCATCCTCAATACGCTTTTCAACATTAGCAACCCAATCCTGTAGTTCCTCACTTTTCTTTTTTAATTGGTTGTATAAAAAGCAATTCTGGAGAGAAAGAGAGAGTACAGAAGAAATAAAAACGACAAAATCGATTACTCTTGTAGATTCACCGCCATTAGAATAGTTAATTAGTATAAGAAGTTCAACTGAATCTTTTTCTATAGTCACAGGAGAGGCAAGAACAGTATCGCATCTGGAGTGTTTAAGATGCTCTCGGAGAAATCCATCCTCCCAAATATCTTCCCATAAAAGAAGCTTTTTCTCCGTGAAGACCTTTTTTGCCAGGAACAGTTGAAGTTTCGAGTTAATAAGCGGTTTTGTCCTCTTTGGAGAGACAGCAACAAGCCTGGGACCATTGTCCCCCTGCTTCCAATGGACAAGGAGAATCTGTTCAGATAGAGTTCGCTTCTGAATTTCTACTAAAAGTTTCTGGATCCGTTCCCACGGATCAACAGTCTGAGAAAAGAAGTCCTTTCCGGCAGCCCAATCAATAAAAGAAACATACTCTTTAGGAAAGAACAAACCCTCTTTTCCCTCTTTCTTTTTTCTCCAAAATTTGGTCAACAAAAATCCCTAAGAAGTTTTTTTTCCAAAGGAAAAAAGTGAAAAAAACCTAACAGCCCGAAGATGATAGTCTTTGATGGCACATAACCAATAAATGATAGTTTTTTATTACAAGAAAGTCAAGATAAAAAGTATTAAATATTTGTAACAAATAAATTTGTAATTAAGTGGAGGCCTTATTTCCCAGATTGTCGCACCAACCCCCCTACAAACATTGCTAATCCTACAATAATGACTACCACTGGCCAGTATTCATCATTATAAAAATAGGGAATGACTCCAAAATTTCTTAAAGCAAAAAATACACCTACAAGAAGAACTACAGTGCCCCAAAATAAAGTTCCAGAATGACGACGGCGCAAAGCTTCAATTAACAAAAAGATCGCAAAAAGAAGAACAAGAACAGGATAGACACGAAACCAGTGTGGTCTGAAACAATAGAAGCTACGGGACAAAAGCCACAAACCAATTACGATAAACAAAATACCAGGGATAAGTGATCCTTTTTTCTCAGTCATCATTAATCTCCTATAGTATTATTTTCATTTCGGTTAGAAAGAGCCATTACAGCTTTGCCGCGCTAAGGTTTACTACCTGTAACTGTTTCTTCAGTTGATTCCTTTGGCAAGATAAAGAAAAGAATTACATAAATAAGAATCCAGAGGAAAACATCCGTTATGAGAGCAAAAACAGCAAATCCAATTCTTATTAATGTTGGATCAGCATTAAAATAACGAGCAATACCGCCACATACTCCTCCCAGCACCTTATCATCTGGTGTTCTATAAAACTTTCTCCTGGTAGTAGCTTTTTGTGGTTTATTCTGTTCACTCTTACCTTCTCCTTCCTTTTCCCTTCTTAATACATAAACAATGTAAGCGATTCCTAAAAATATCAACCCCAGAGCCCAAAAACTTCCCCATGAAATATTCCACCATTGCCAAAATGGAAACCGAGAAGGAAAATCCCAATAGTAACGGACACTCCAGTGTCGGTATAGAAAAAAGAGCCCAAAAACAATGAGAACTACTCCCCAGAAGAGATGCACGTTATTTTTTCTTTTTTCATCCTCTTTAAGGTTTTTGTGAGCAGGGTTCACTGGAACAAAAATCATTGCCAGAAGATAGGCAATGATTCCCAATCCATTTACAAACACACTTAAAAACCACAGTATCCGAACCAGCGTAGGATCTATTCCTAAGTATTCTGACAATCCTCCACACACACCATCAAGCATTTTGTCCCTTCTGGACTTATAAAATCGTCTGGACTCCCCTTTTTTTGAATATTTTTCTTCAGCCATAGGTCACCTCTTTGAGTTTTGGTTATTCTTATTAAGTTCCTTTTATCAAATAACGAAACTCTGAAGCCTTTGTTTCATTTTCTTTCCGTTTTCTGAATTTTGCCTGTCATCGGCACAAAACGAACAGGTATCAACCATTTTTTATCTATCTTACCTTTCTCCTTCACAAGAAGAACAAGCTCCTGGGACCAAGTGCCAACAGGAACAATCATTCGCCCTCCTTCTTTGAGTTGAGCTATCAAAGGTTCAGGAATTTCAGGGGGAGCAGCAGTTACAATAATAGCATCGAAAGGAGCTTCTTCTGGCCATCCGAGGTAACCGTCACCGCAACGGCAATGAACGTTCTTATAACCTTCTTTCTTCAGAATTTCTTCTGCTTTTTTTGTCAAAGGCTCAACAATCTCGATGGTGTAGACTTCTTTTGCAATCTCTGCCAGAACAGCCGCCTGGTATCCCGAACCTGTCCCAATTTCTAAAACTTTTTCACCGCCTTTTAAGCCGAGAGCCTCAGTCATGTAGGCAACAATGTAAGGCTGCGAGATTGTTTGCTCGTAACCAATAGGGAGAGGTTCATCGTCATATGCAAAATCACGATAACGTTCCGGCACGAAATGGTGTCTCGGTACTTTGATCATTGCCGTTAGCACAAGAGGATCATCAACACCCCGTGCCTTGATCTGCTCTTCTACCATTTTCCTTCTCTTTACAGCATACAAATCACTTTTATCTTGTTGATTCATTTTCACGACCTTTCTTGGCAATCCCTGGCAAAAAACAGAGCATTCCAAAAATGCTATGATAAACAGAATGTACTTTTTGCTCATATCTATTCCCTATAAGCTCATATTTCTGAATCGGAGATAGAGACCCTTCTCCTGACCCGATTTGCCAGAATATGAGCTTGTCTTAGAGGTTCAGGGATTCTGTACCCCCTGCAACTTTTTATAATAACCTGGAGAGCTTTCTCAAAAGTTTTTAACAGAAGTGGAATTTCCCGTACACCCCACGCCTTTAAATCACTCCTGCTGTAGGAAACATCTGCTCCAGCAACAAGCTTAATTTTTTCTGGCCCGCCCTCTATTATTATTTTTCTGGAAAGTTCTCTCTGGATTTCTCCAGCAAGCTGGATATTAACATCCCAGTCGTGGAGATGAAAAATTCTCATTTTAACGCCGGGTAATCTAAATTCCTGTCCCTTACTTTTATCCCGATTTTATCCCGATGGAATCGAGATTTTATCGGAATAAGAAAAGTATGTACATAATCCTTACTTTCTGTACTCGCCAAACCGAATCCAGCTCTCCTTAGAAAACTCCTTCCAGTGCTGCCTTTGAATTTCGTAAACAACAATACCAAAGGCTACCGCTACGTTGATCGAATTCTTATAACCCAGCATGGGAATCTCCACGATTTCATCTGCAAGCTGCAAAACATCTTCGGAAACTC
>CAZPNF010000195.1:0-4726 GCA_964587715.1 uncultured bacterium
ATTTATGATGTTGTTATGAATGAATTATAAAGTACGCATTTTCGTGAAGAACCAATTTAAGATATTTTCTTGGGGAAGGATTTTTTTTAGTTTGTTTTGTAAAGAATCGTTTAATAGCGAAAGGCCAATTTTATAGGAACTATTCATCCAGCCAAAACCTTCTCTTGTGATATAGCTAAAATTGGTACCAACATTTCCATATTCCGCATAAACTTTATGAGAACGTGTTACTACATTGAACTTTTCTGGTATGGTTCCATTATAGTTTACACTGTTTTTTACAATTGTGTAAAGCCATTTATAAATTAGTCGTTGTGCAATTTCTTTGAAACCGTAATTTATCAATCCTTTCCATGCTATTATCTGGTGGGGAGCCCAGCCGTATGGGTAATCCCACTGGCGCTGAGGACGTTTCTCTGAAATAGGACCTCTGGAGGAAAGTGAAGAGGCAGCTATTCCACCTGGTTGCTCTATCTGGTCAAGAATGTTTTTTACTAAAAGTCGTGCCTCTTTTCTACTCACTAAAAGAGTTTCATTTCTATCGGGAAAGCACGCCCACAATGGGTAAAGAGCCGTAGCATTTACATATTTATGTTGCTTTTCCCTTACAAAATCGTAGTCATAAAACATCTTATCTTTTGAATCCCAGAGATATTTCAAGATTCTTTTTTTTCTTTTCAGAGCTCTTTCTTTCCACTTTGAACTCCTGATTCTTTTTCCAGCCGAAGTTCGAAGAACTCCTCCAAATTCATTTTTGATTACAATGGCCATATCCCATTCGATTTTGTACAACAAACAATTAAGATCTACCGGCAACAGATGTGTACATTGGTTTCGACCATCTATCCACCATCGATACGAAGTATCGTGACCCGATTCTCTTACGCCCCTGTCGTTAACAAAAAACTCATCCAGTTCTGGAACATCTATTGTACCCTGGAGATATTTATTTTTAAAAACTTCTACACTCATATTATACTTTTCAGCATATTTTCTGTATATAGGATCAAAATGCCCTGCCTCGACTTCTGGCGCTGGGCCAATGCCAGCTCCATAATATCGGTTTAATCCAAATCGTGGTATCAGGTGATTTTGATTCATCCAGTAATTTTCATATTCTTTAACAGCACTTGTTAAAACCCGCTTAAGCCACTGCTTAGAGGCATTATTTTTCGCCATCTTTCCGTAAACAGCAATTGCCATAGTTGTCAGAAAAGGAGGCTGGGAACGCATAAGATAATAAGTTCTGTTGCCGTTTAGTATTTTATCGTAGTGTTCAATTTCATATACTAAGTTGTCGACCATAGAACGTGCCAGCTCAACACGTCCATCCTGTAGAAGGCCCAGAGAGATAAAGAAACTATCCCACCCGTACATTTCATTAAAGCGCCCGCCAGGGACTACATAAGGTTTACCGGATATTTTTCCATTCTTTCCTTTCTCCAGATCCAGAGAGAGAAGGCCGTGTTCTCCGTTTAGATGTTGGACCCACAATGGTGTTACATTATCAGGAACACATCTTACATTGATTTTTTGGTTTCCTTTTAATTCTTCGAGTGGAAGGAAATAATCGTATGCAAAAGAATCACTACTGGGGACATACAGATATTTTCCTGTACTGTTCTTGATTTTGGGGTCTTTAATAATTTGAAAAACATGCTCCCTGTCAATTCTTCTTGTTAAAGCATCCCAGTAATAATCCCGAATTAGTCTTGATATTCTATCTACTGGGTTTTCTCTTATCCTGCTGAGTAAAATGTACCCGATATTCTGACCTCTTTCTTCACACAGCTTTAATTCCTGAAGTAGGTTTGAAAGATAGTAGGTACCCTTTATGACAATTTTTATTCCTGAAGTGTCTGTCAGGACGAAACATTTATTACCAATTTCCTCTGTGCCCTGACGAGTATCCTCTATTGTGATTTTTCTGTCATTGTCAGTATCTTCTTCAGAAATCAATTTTTCAAGAGTCTTATTAATATCAACAACGAGAGTGTCCTTGGATTGAGAGAAAACCGGACAATTAAGAGAAAGCTGTAGAATAAACAAAAAAACGACAAATTTACGCACCATCAATTTGTTTCCCGAAGTTATTTCAATTGTATTTGAATGTAAGATTCAGGTGAAAACTATCTTTTATGATCAGAGATAGTACAGGTAACCTTCCCATCAGAAAGAAGTTGGTAGGTTCCACCACTGGGACACTGTGGGGTCTTTTCGTCTTTCAGAAAAGGTACCAGGTCATCTATAGATTCTGCGTAGTGAGCGTTCCCGGATAAATAATTGGTTGTGTAATACATTGTTTGTGCTGTTTCAAGCGAGAGTTGATTTGTTACGCAGGCAGCTGCCTGGGCAGAATGGGAGAGATCTATAAATTGCATTAAAGCAGCAGTGGCTAGAATACCCACTATAACCAGTGTAACGATTAGTTCAACTAAAGTGAATCCGAGATTAGAATCTCTATTGTTGGAGTTTATTCCCCGACTCTCCGCCAGTTCTTTATTTTTCATTTTGAATTTTGGAGTTGAAAAAAGCATTTCAAAAAGAAGTTATACTATGTTCTGCAAGTCATTTTATTATCAGAAACTTAATTGGCAAAAATTAGACCAGCTGTTCATCAAGGACTTTTACATTTATAGCCTGGGGGCCTTTATCTGACTCAACAATCTCAAAAGAGACTTTCTGTTTTTGTAGAAGAACCAGCCATTTCTGAGATTTATCTATTCCTGTACGGTGAACGAAAACATCGCTGCCGTTATCACGGATGATAAACCCGAATCCTCTTTTGCGATCAAACCATTTAACTGTGCCAGTGAGCATGGAATTCTCCTCCATTTGGCAATTATGCAAGAGGGAGAAACAAAACGTTCCTCCCTCTTATCAAACTGAAGATCCGTATGCGCGGTTTAATCTATTAAAGGCAGGTGATTCTGATTTAGTTTATCTGCCTACAGACCGGCTTGCTCTCTGTACAGACCCGTTTTGCAGTTGTTACTCAGTTTGCGTGGTATCTGCAGGGGTAGTCTGAGTAGTGTCTGCAGGAGTCTTCTTGACCTCTTCTGTTTTTGTCTCAGCTTTTTTCTTGGCACATCCACTGAATGTTACAAAAGAGATGGAGAAACAGAACAGAATTGCCATTACCACAATAAACTTTCTTCGCATAGTTTACCTCCTTTTTTCTATTTTCCTCTCCCTTTTTTTGGGGAACGGTGTCCCTTCTATCCGATAAACAACAATATAGTCTAAATATTCAATATGTCAAGGAAAAAATTTTATTGAAGAATGGTTTTTTAAGAACACTGTTAGTAGTGCAATATCAGAATTTTCTTGCAATTGTATTATATCTGTTTTATATTTTGAACAATTGCCTATGATAGGAGTTCCCATGAGCGATGAATTTATAGAAATAGAACTTACAACAAAGGAGAAAAGACTAACACCGCGGGAGAGGCGTTTTTCTCAAATAATGTTATTCTTTGAGAACATTATTAAAATCCCCGTATTCCGCTGTCAACGTTGTGGGGAGTGTATTTTGACTCATACTGCTTTTGTTTGTTCTCAACGATGTCCTAAACGAATGCGAAACGGGCCGTGTGGTGGAACAAGAGAAGGTGGATACTGTGAGGTATATCCTGAACGAAAATGTATCTGGTATTTGATTTATCAAAGAACCAGGCTTCTTGGTGGGCTTTCTCTTTTAACAAGGATTGAAAAAATCCATAACTGGAATCTTGAGAAGACTTCTGCATGGTTTAATGTTTTTACCAAACGTATAGAGCCGCCAAAGTTTTTTTTCTGGAGAAAAGATCGGCATGACACTGAAAGATAAAATTAACTCGGGACGATTTGTCGTTACGGCAGAACTCGGTCCACCACAGAGCAGCAACGGCAATGTAATCAGGAAGAAAGCTGTTCATTTTCGGGATGTGGTGGATGGTGTGAATATTACTGACAATCAGACAGCTATTGTTCGTCTTTCCAGTATTGCTTCGGCTAAAATTCTCCTCGATGAGGGGCTGGAACCTGTTATTCAGGTGACGTGTCGTGATCGCAATCGAATTGCACTCCAGAGTGATCTTCTTGGTGCTTCTGCTCTCGGGATAAAAAATGTACTTTGTCTGACAGGTGACTACGTGACCTTTGGCAACCATCCAGAAGCAAAGCCTGTATTTGATTTAGATTCTATCCAGCTAATTTATACGGTGAAAAAATTAACTGAGGGATTCTTCCTTTCCGGAGAGAAGATGAAGACTGCTCCAGATTTTTTTATTGGTGGGGCCGCCAATCCTTTTGCTCCTCCTTTAGAGTTTAGAGTGCTGCGTTTGGCTAAAAAGATTCGAGCCGGAGCCCAATTCATTCAAACCCAGCCTGTCTTTGATCTTGATCGATTTAATGAGTGGATGCAAGGTGTAAGAAATTATGGTTTGCACAAAAAAGTGGCAATCCTTGCCGGTGTTATGCCGGTAAAATCAGCAAAGGCTCTTCAATACATGGTAAAAGAAGTTCCTGGTGTGAGGATTCAACAAACCTACATTACACGTATGGAAAAGGCAGATGCTCCTAAAGAAGAGGGAGTAAAAATTGCTGTTGAGATTATTCAGAAGCTTAAAAAAATCGAAGGAGTGAGAGGAATTCATCTAATGCCTCTGATGTGGGAAAGTATAACCCCGCGAATTGTAGAAGAGGCTGGTCTTGAGCTAAAGTGAACTAAAGTGACTAAAGTGAA
>CAZPNF010000196.1:0-4718 GCA_964587715.1 uncultured bacterium
AAATCTGCACCAACCCTATCCATTTTATTTACAAAAGCTATACGAGGAATACTGTACTTATCCGCCTGTCTCCAAACCGTTTCTGACTGCGGTTCGACACCTCCCACTGCGCAAAAAATACCCACTGCCCCGTCTAAGACTCTGAGAGACCGCTCCACCTCCACTGTAAAATCCACGTGTCCTGGCGTATCGATGATGTTAATACGATGTTTTTTCCAAAAACAGGTCGTTGCAGCTGAAGTAATGGTAATACCCCTCTCTTTTTCTTGCTCCATCCAATCCATGGTAGCTGCACCATCGTCCACTTCACCAATACGATGCACTCTTCCAGTGTAGAAAAGAATCCGTTCAGTCGTTGTGGTCTTACCAGCATCGATGTGAGCCATAATTCCTATATTACGAGTTTTTTCTAAAGAATACTCTCTTGGCATTTTTCTGTTAGTTTTTAAATCCTCGATATCATTACTTTATAAATTATTTAACTCCTCTTCGCTAAGACCTGCAATCTTCATGAAATATTTAAGGAGACCTATCTTCAAAGGCTTCAACCGCTTCATAAAGATTGCTGAGAAGCTCCTCAAAGGTTTCCCCCTGTGTCGCACAACCAGGTATAGCAGGCACTTCTGCCCAATAACCTCCCTCTTCAGCTTCATGAATAAGCACCTTGAGTTTCATGGCCTATACCTCTAAGGGGTTATCTAAGCATCGTTCTTATTTCAAACTCCATCCAGTCCGGAGTTGATTCGATAGCTACTTTTATATCTCTTAGCATAAGAGGAAGGGTGTTCTTTACTGTAAACAATAAACGATTCCCTCCAGTGCCGACGGGTACGCTGTGCTCGTGAGCCAGTGCCCTAAGCGGTAAAATAAACAATAAGCAAAGAAAACGTCGCACAATCAATCCTCCAACAAAAACTCTTGTGTTAAGATAATCGCTTTTCCCAAATTTTTGAATTTCTTTTTACATGAAAAATTGCAAAAATAATTATTTTATCCTCTTTTTCTTGGTAAAGAACCTGATAGGGAAACCTTCTTATTAAAGCACGCCTCAAGTCTTTATAAACCACTGAAAACAATTTTGGATTCCTTCCGATCTTTTCAAGACAAACTTCTACACAAAGAAAAAATTCAGAACCGAGACCCCTTCTTTGATTCTCATACCAATTAAAAGAATCTTCCAAATCAGATTGAGCTTCAGGACGGAAAACAATCTTCAAACTCACGAGTTACCTTTAAATTTCAATCTAATTTCTTCCCATGGAGTAACTACTTCAGGATTTTTATGATATGCCTCTAACCGTTCATCCAATTCTCTTTTTTGTTCATCTGTTAAAGATACTGAGTCAGGGAAGAAAACAATACTATCCCATAAATCCTGAACCGCTAAAATTCTTTCAGGTACACTGAGTTCGACTAAATCAGATATGTTAGGATTTTGAGCCATTGTTCTTAACCTTTAATTTTTCATTATGACTTAGCTTTACCACCTAAAATGTGCAAAAGCTTTGTTTGCTTCAGCCATTTTGTGAGTATCTTCTTTCTTCTTGATCGATGCTCCTTCATTCTTTGAAGCAGCAATAAGCTCTGAAGCCAATCTCTCTGCCATGGTTTTCTCTGCACGGGCCTTAGAATAAACTATGATCCATCGAAAGGCAAGAGCCTGGCGCCTATCAGCACGTATTTCAACAGGCACTTGATATGTTGCCCCACCAACCCGACGTGACCTGACCTCTAACACTGGTTTCATATTTTCCAGTGCCTTTTCAAATATTTCTATTCCCTTGGTACCAATCCGCTGCTCAATAATATCCATCGTGGAATAGAAAATTTTTTCTGCCAAACTACGCTTGCCCCTCCGCATTAATCCATTTATAAACTTTGTAACCACTTCGCTGCGATAAACAGGATCTGGCAAAACCTGACGTTTAGATACTCTTCTTCTTCTCGGCATTTAAAATACCCCGTTTACTTCTTTCGTTTTACACCGTACTTGGATCTACTCCTCTTGCGATCTTCAACTCCACTGCTGTCGTATGTCCCTCGTACAATGTGATATCTAACACCCGGGAGATCTTTAACTCGCCCTCCCCGGATAAGCACAATGGAATGCTCCTGCAAATTGTGTCCTTCTCCAGGGATGTAAGCGGTAACTTCAAATCCATTGGTTAATCTAACTCGCGCAACTTTCCGAAGAGCTGAGTTAGGCTTCTTAGGAGTGGTCGTATAAACTCGCGTGCACACTCCTCTTTTCTGAGGACAGTTACGTAATGCCGGGGCTTTAGTTTTTTTGAGTATTTTTTCTCTCCCACGGCGTACCAATTGATTTAATGTAGGCAAAAATTCCTCCTCAACTCAAAAGACTTTTCTTATTGAGTAACATCCTGGGTCACCATTTCCTCAGGAATACTCTTTTCTTCTTCTTTACGCCAAACCCTTAAATATTTAAAAGGTTTTATACCGGTACCAGCCGGGATAAGATGCCCCATAATCACGTTTTCTTTCAAACCCACCAGACGATCAACTCGCCCTTTGATAGCAGCATTCGTTAAAACTCTTGTCGTCTCCTGAAAAGATGCGGCAGAAATAAAGGAATCCGTTCCAAGAGAAGCCTTTGTAATACCCAACAAGAGAGGGTTAAAAGTTGCAGGTTTGGCTGCACGGAAAGTAGCAGGGACTTTTCCGTCTTGTCCCAATTTTTCATTAACCGCGTTTAGTTTACTCTTATCCACAACATCGCCTATTCTAAACCTGGAATCTCCTGGCTCTGTAACAACAACTTTGTTCATCATCTCATTATTAACCTGCAGGAAAGCTCGGCGATCAACCTGTTCGTTCTCTAAAAATTCTGTATCGCCAGCATCTTCCACCCGGACCTTCCGTAGCATCTGGCGAACTATAACCTCAATATGTTTATCATTAATTCGCACACCCTGAAGCCTGTATACTTCCTGGATTTCATTCACTAAATATTCCTGGACTCGATTCGCCCCCAAAATAGCCAGAATATCATGAGGAACCACAGAACCCTCAGAAAGCTTTTCTCCGGCCTGGACAGTATCTCCTTCATGAACTAAAAGATGTTTTCCATAAGGGATTAAATATACTCGTTTGTCTCTATTATCCTTAGAAGTTACGATAATCTTTCGTATACCCCTTCGCACAGAACCAAATTGGACAGTTCCATCGATCTCGCTTACCACTGCTGGATCCTTCGGTCTCCGAGCCTCAAAAAGCTCTGCTACCCTGGGCAGTCCTCCTGTAATATCCCTCGTTTTACTTATCTCCCTGGGAATTTTGACTAAAACATCGCCTGCTTTTATTGACTGACTATCCTTCACCACAAGATGAGCACCGGTTGGAATTATGTAGGATCCTAATTTCTTGTTCTTATCATCAACAATGCAAATATGTGGACTCAGGTCTTTGTTCTTCGCCTCAATAACAACCATCTGCCGCTGTCCTGTTACCTCATCTACCTTCTCACGATAGGTAATATTCTCTTTGATGTCAACGAACTTCACCTTTCCATCCGTACTGGAAAGAATCGTATCAGAATAGGGATCCCATCGAAAAAGAGTTTGTCCCTTCTTCACACGGTCACCTTCTTTTACCAGAATGTGGGCACCATAGGAAATTGTAAATCGTGAAATAATTCTATTATCGTCATCCAGTACTTTTAGAACTCCATTACGCCTCAAAGCAATAATCTCTCCACCAGGCTGCTCAACAACATGGACATTTTCATACTGAACAGCCCCATCTCCTTTGGAAACAACTTCTGATTCTGTAGCGATGCGACTGGCAGTTCCACCAATATGAAAAGTTCGGAGAGTAAGCTGGGTCCCGGGCTCTCCAATTGACTGAGCAGCCATTACTCCTACAGCTTCTCCCAAATCAACCATTCTTCCAGTAGCCAGATTTCGGCCGTAGCATTTACTACAAACTCCCCGCGGAGCCTCACAGGTAAGAACAGAACGTATGCCCACAGTATCGATACCTTTTGATACGATAAGATCTGCTATTTCTTCATCTATAAGTGTACCAACTTCAACGAGAACCTCACCTGTTTCAGGATCGTACACATCTTCAGAAGTGACGCGGCCCAATATTCGGTCTCGCAGAGGTTCGATGACTTCCTCTCCTTCTTTCAAATCACCAACATGAAGTCCCATGATCGTACCACAATCTTCCATCCTTACCACAACATCTTGAGCCACATCCACCAATCGTCTTGTAAGATAACCTGCGTCTGCTGTCTTCAATGCTGTGTCTGCCAATCCTTTACGGGCTCCGTGGGTAGAAATAAAGTATTCAAGGACTGAAAGACCTTCTCTAAAGTTGGCGGTAATAGGGGACTCGATGATCTCCCCGGTACCTCCTGTCAATTTCTTTTGAGGTTTAGCCATCAGGCCTCTCATTCCTGCCAGCTGCCGAACCTGCTCCCTGCTCCCCCGAGCACCAGAATCAACCATCATGTAAATCGGATTCAAACCATCCATTGAATACTGAAGATGGTCGAAAAGATAATCTGCTACCTGGTTAGTTGTCCTGGTCCAAACATCTATTACTTTGTTGTAACGCTCTCCATCTGTGATTACACCCTTTTCGTAAAGACTTCGGATGTATTCTACTTCTTTATTGGATTTCTTTATTAATTCTTCTTTCTCTTTGGGGATAATAGCATCATCTACCCCAATAGTAATCCCTGCCTTCATTGC
>CAZPNF010000197.1:0-2377 GCA_964587715.1 uncultured bacterium
GAACAAGAGGATCCTCTTCAAGATTCTGTGAGACTTCAGAAAACCTGCCTGTCTGATCTTGAAGCGTTTGTATCAAATCACTTCGCAGGTGTCGAATATTCTTGAGCAAAGTTTTGTTCTTATCTTCTTTAGCTTGTTTTTCTAACTTATCAAGAGTTTTTATTTTTTCTGTCAGCGCTTTTTTTATTTGAGATTCCTTACCAAATTCGTTTTGTCTGGAATCAGATTTATTCAGTACACCCTGAAGGAATTGAGTGATTTTTCTTATCTCTGCAAACTTCTCTTTATCCTTACCTGTAAAAGTTATCTGCTGGGCTTCTTCAACATTCTGGAGATCCTGTAACAATGACGCTCTCTTAGATGGATATTCCCCCAACTGCTCTGCCTGAGTACCCGCCCGGTAAACATCTTTTAAGTCCTTAATTGCCTCTTCAGGATGCCCCAGAAGTTCTTTGGAACCGGCAGCTAAAACTTTTGCCTCATAGGTATAGTTAGAAACCAGAGAATTATGCAGTACCCACTCCACATTCTTTAGAGTCTCCCCTGGCTTCCCGGCACGGTAGGTACTCCAGGCTTTTCCAAGCACGCTCAAATCGTAGAATTTGGAATCATTCGACACGCTATTAAAGAACAATGTGGCTTTCTGGTTCTCTCCACGCTCGTAATAAATCAAACCTAATTTAAGAAGAGCATTGTTCTTGAGCTGCGCCAGCACAGGATCTTTTCCACCTTTGTTCTTCTCATTAATTAATCTCTGATAGATTGAAATTGCTGAGTCGTCCTGACCCATGTTGGAATAACATGCTGCCGAAAGATAAAGCGAGGAAAAGAAATAAGTTGTTGCTGGCGGAACATTCCCAAGGGAAATAAGAGCATTGCTGTATTTCCCAGCTTTGAAATAAGCATACCCAACCAGATAAGAAACTGTACCAAAGTATTGAGAATCCAAATCTTTTTTGTGAAGCAGCAGTTGTTGGCAAAGACTCGAGAGTTCATCAAACTCCCCATAAATGTATTTAATGTAAATGATTTTCACCAATGCTCTGGCAGAAAAGGAAGACTCAGGATACATGGCAATAAGACGGTGGTATCCTTCCAGAGCTTCATCGAGATAGTTCAATCCATAGCAAGATTCACTGTAATAATAAAGCACGTCATCAAAGAGTCTGTAGCGAGTGTAGGTGTTGAGTATATCGCGAAGCTGAAGCCGGGATAAAAGAAAATTTCCATTAGAATAGTTCTCAAAGGCCCTTTTCAAATCCCTCTGAAGCATACGTCTTTCCTGAGAAGGGGTCGCTGTCTTCAGCAATCTTGTTCTAAGAAACTCGTATTCAGTGAGTTTCAATTTGTAATCTATAATTCGATTATACTTCCACTGTTCAAAAATGTCGACAAACCTACCATTCCCTGCAGAATCCGCTGAAGTGCTGCTCTTATTCTCCTCTTTTTGAACACCGACATTGGCCTTTGTATTTACTCTGCCCTGCAAATCTTTAACAGAAGATTCTGATACAGTTTGAGAACCTGTTCCTTCAATAATTTTGCGAACGCGTTTCTTTAAATCTGAAAGTGCCCTCAAGACATTCAAATCTACTTTTTCTTTCGCTTTTCGCTCCAGTCGAGAAATTTCGCCGAACAACTGCCCGATCCTCTGGAATTCCTGAACATACTCATCAGTAATTTTTTCTTCGGGAGACACAACCTTTTCAATTCCCAGATCAGAGAGATCTTCACCTTTTGATTCACGTGCACTTATTTCCTCTGTCACATTCTGCACCATTCCTAAAAGAAATTCTTCTTTCGGAACCATGGTTTGCATGAAATCTTCGTTTTTTAACTTAAGATAATACTGCTGCCCTTCCTCAAGAGGAGATAAGTTTTGGGCAAAAATGGGAAATAACTCAAAAAAAACAATTCCAAGAGGAATAAATCGTAAGAAAGGAAAATGTATATTATTGAAGACAGTTGAAGTATTCTTCATTAGTTTCCCCGCTAAGGCAAAAAACAATTTTTATAAAATTTCAAATGACAAGCATCAAAAACTTTCACTATCAAAGATGTACTTGCACTTGTAATTTGAGATTTGGATTTTGGCATTGGGGTTGTATCAAAAGTATTTTTTTTAACCGCTGAGTCCGCAAAGCTCGCAAAGAATAATATTTTAAAGAATAAAAACTTAGTCTCATTTGTGCATTCTTTGGGACCTCTGTGGTTTCTCTAAATTTTCGACTTTTGATACAGCCTCTATAATCACTTATTCTCTCTCCGAATAATATCCTTAACTTTCATCAGCCGTGTTAAATTGCCTCTCTCCATTTCGCTTAGTTTTACTTCGATGTAACGCCGGGTTTCTTCTAACCCCGGGATAAGGACATAT
>CAZPNF010000197.1:2387-4287 GCA_964587715.1 uncultured bacterium
AAGGCATTAACCCTGCGGCGGGTCTTCTCAATCTCATTACCAATAAGACGCAGAGTTTTCTCAGCCTGGGCTAATTCCAGAAATTTAGGGAAAAGATCCTTAAAATTCAAAAGAGCAAGATCCAGATTCCCGGAAGTATTACCAAAACTATAACTCCGTGCTTTATCCTCAACACTGCTCTTAATAACAGGTACCTGAAGATTTAATACTTGCTTTTTCTCAATCTCTATATCTACTTTTTTATTCGGAATCATCAATGCTTCTTCCAGTGAATTTCTCGGTGTTTCCATCCTGCTGTATAAAAAAAATCGGAGGCTCTCCTGAAATTTCTTCTCAACTTCTTCTCGTAATTTTCGGATGGAATCTACCAGATCAAGAAATTGACGCATAAGCTCGTCCTGCTTATCTTTTAAAAGCTTGTGCCCCCGATGGGCAAGCATGAGACGTTTCTTCAAACGCAACAGCTCCATCCTCGTAGCACTGGCGGCAAATTCCATTTATCTGAGCATTCCTCTCATGTAAAGTGTTCAAAAATCAATCATATTTTTCTTCAAAATACCAAAGTAAGAATCATTGCAAATTTAGTGCCTCTACACACCAACAGGTTCTTCCTTTTTCTTCTGAAACTTTTTAAAATATTTTTCCATCCACTCGGGCCTAATCCGTTTCAACTCGACAGTTGGGAAGACTGAAAGAAGTTCCCATCCCAGATCGAGTGTTTTTTTGATCGGTCTATCCTCATACCCTCCCTGGCTTACGTACTGTCGTTCAAATTCATCGGCAAAATTATAGTAAATACGATCCATTTCTGTAAGAGCTGCTTCACCAAGAATAACTGCCAGTTCCTGAACTTCCTTTCCCCTGGCATAGGCGGCAAAAAGCTGATTGAATAAATCAGAGTGATCCTCTCGAGTTTTTCCCTCACCAATACCTTTATCTTTTAGTCGGGAGAGAGAAGGAAGCACATCAATGGGTGGACGAACTCCTTTTTTATAAAGCTGTCTGGAGAGAATAATCTGTCCTTCTGTAATGTACCCCGTTAGATCGGGGATTGGGTGAGTTTTGTCATCTTCAGGCATTGTCAGGATTGGAATCTGTGTTATTGATCCTTTCTTCCCCTTGATTCTACCCGCCCGTTCATAAATGGAAGCAAGATCTGTGTAGAGGTAACCCGGATAACCCCGCCTGCCAGGAATTTCTTTTCTTGCAGCCGATACTTCTCGAAGAGCCTCACAGTAATTAGTCATATCTGTCAGGATAACCAATACATGCATATCCATATCAAAAGCTAAATATTCTGCCGCAGTCAAAGCCATTCTTGGAGTAGCAATTCTTTCAATGGCCGGGTCATCTGCCAGATTTACAAAGAGGACGGAACGGTCAATAGCACCCGTTTCTCTGAACCCCTGAATAAAGTATTCTGACTCCTCAAAAGTAATGCCCATTGCCCCAAAAACAACTGCAAATTTTTCTTCTTTACCCAGAACTTTAGCCTGTCTGGCAATCTGTGCAGCCACCTGATTGTGGGGAAGACCTGAGCCAGAAAAGATTGGTAATTTTTGTCCCCGTACAAGAGTGTTTAATCCGTCGATAGCAGAAAGTCCTGTCTGAATAAATTCCGATGGATAGGCCCTTGCATAAGGGTTAATAGGATTCCCATTGATGTCCAATTTTTTATCCGGGAGAATTTTTGGGCCCTCGTCTATTGGCCGGCCGAGACCGTCAAACACACGGCCGAGTATATCATGAGAGACCCCCAGTTGAAGCCCCCTACCCAAAAACCTGACTTTGCTCTTATAAACATCAACTCCAGTGGCTCCTTCAAAGAGCTGAATCAGAGCTTTATCTTCATTAACTTCAAGCACACGTCCCTGACGCAATTCACCTGTTGGGAGTTCAA
>CAZPNF010000197.1:4297-4673 GCA_964587715.1 uncultured bacterium
GCTCTACCAATTCTTCATATTTTACACCTTCCACTTCTTCTACTAAAACAAGCGGACCAGCTATCTCACGAATTGTCAAATACGCCTTACGCACGAACCTTTTCCTCCTTAACAAGCTTTTCTATCTGCTCCGACATTCTCTTTCTAATTTCTTCTATTTTATTCAGCTCCTTTTCTGGAAGATACCTTGCCCTGGCAATCTCCTCTCTTATAGGTAGCGAGACAAGTTTTTCAAATACCACTTCCTTCTCCAGAGCTTCTTTACACAAACTATAAAGTTCAAGAATAACTTTTAACATAAGATACTGCTTCTCCATCAATGCGTACGTATCTACCTCATGAAAAGCATTTTGATGGAGAAAATCTTCTCGAATGG
>CAZPNF010000198.1:0-3684 GCA_964587715.1 uncultured bacterium
GTGGTTCTCATGGTAGGTGGACAGTTGTGAAATGCGCAGCCTGTGGTCACATGTTTCTCAATCCAAGGCCCACATCCCAAGAAATTGCTTCCTATTATCCTTCTGGTGTCTATTATACTCATAAGGAAAGCATAAATAGTGGAGGTTTTCTTCTCGATGCTGTGATGCAGGTTCATCTTGGATTGCATAGAAAATTTCCATGGTCCAGAAGATTTTTGCTCTACGTTTTACATGCTATTTTTGCAAGATACGTAAATATTCTGCCGCCTTTTTCTCACGAACGTTCATTGAGGCTTTTGGATGTTGGTTGTGGTAATGGCTATCTAATGGCTTTCTTTGCTCGTTATGGGTATGAAGTATGGGGGCAGGAAATAAGTCCTGAGGCAGGTTTACTGGCACGATCTGTTACCCCACGAGTTCACATTGGTCCACTGGAAGAAGCGCCCTTTCCAAGGGAAAGTTTCGATGTTGTTATTATGAATCAGGTCTTAGAGCATGTTCACAGGCCTCTATCTTTTCTTCAGATAGCAAGATCATTTTTGCGCTCAGAGGGAATGCTTATTGTCTCTGTTCCCAACAATGCCTGTTACGATGCCTCTCTTTTTAAAGAGTCATGGTGGGCATTGCAAGTGCCAACTCATCTATCTTTTTTTACTCCTGCTTCGTTAGAACTAACTCTTAATAAAGCAGGCTTTGTGGTTAAACAATGGGGTTTCTCCGGTGCATATAAAGGTTATTCTAAAAATGCGCTTCGGACGAATTTTCGCTATCTTAGAAAGAATTCAAGGTCTTTATATAAATGGTCTTCTTTGCGGTTTCTATTCGAGACAGTAAAGATTTTTTCAAACATTGTTTTGGTTAAACCACTGCTTTTATTAGGTTCTTTGGGGATACCCCGATTCTGGTCAGATCGGATGACATGTTACGCCTTGCTTAGGAAGCATTAGTTTAGATTTGTAGATATAACCATAAGTGATAAATGGACTACCTTTTTGTTGTTAAAAGTACTTTTCACTGGTTAGCTTGAGAATATATTGACAATCTATAATATCATGGTCACATTTTGTGTTTGCGCAAGTAACAAAAATACTGTAAATTGTTGAGTATGATTTTTGAGGTTTGTATTAACTGGAGAACAGTAAATGTTCAAGAAAAATGTAGAGCAATGTAGTGGTTTATCGTGAATAAGATCAATATTCAGTTTGTATTTGATGGAATATCGAAAAAGCGTACGCCGCATTACCATAGAAGGCCATTGTGTTTTTTATTTTATACATGATGATTATTTAAAGAGGCCAGAAACCTATCAATACCATTCCGTCTGAAATAAAGATGGATGGCAGAATCGTCTTTTACTGTTGGGAATTTTTTATTTGTGGGAGTAAGGATGAAAAGTTCTGTGATCTTAATAAATA
The DNA here is from genome assembly GCA_964587715.1 of uncultured bacterium. GTDB lineage: Bacteria > Zhuqueibacterota > QNDG01 > QNDG01 > DSAB01 > CAYYPT01. The sequence goes on from CAZPNF010000198.1 coordinate 1,416, forward strand.
CCGATATAATAAATTGTTTTGATGAATTTTCAATTCGTACAATGGAGAAAATACCACCTCAGATCCCTCTGGGATTATGTTACTTAGCTGCCGTACTTGAGAATAATGGCATCAGTGTCTCTATAATAGATAACTATGTCCATGGCTATTCCAGCCAAATTCTTTCTGAGAAAATACTCAAACGACAGCCTTATATGGTAGGTTTTTCAACGACCACCCAGAATTCCTTTCAAGCCTTTGAAACGGCAGAACTTATTAAAAAAGGCAACCCTGATATAAAAATCGTATTTGGAGGTATTCATGCCTCTGTTTTGCCCTACAAGGTTATGGAGAATAAGAACATAGATTATGTTATTACTGGTGAGGGTGAATATCCGCTACTTGAACTTGTAAAAGTAGTAATAGAAGGAAAAGGTGAAATATCAAAGATTAAGGGTTTATTCTTCAGAAAATCAAATGGCGAAATAGGATGTAACAGTAACAGGTTGCTTATAGCAAATCTGGATGAACTTCCATTTCCAGCCAGGCAGTTGGTAAATTTAAAGGACTATAGCGAGGACTCCGCCATTTTTGGAGTTGAGAGATTGATGTCATTAAATACCAGCAGGGGATGTCCCTTTCACTGTGCGTTTTGTTCTAGTTCTTCTTATTGGAATAGAAAATTTAGGGCTAGGACTCCTACAAATATTGTTGATGAAATTGAATTTTTAATTAAAAAATACAATGCGGATGGGATTCGTTTTAGGGAAGATAATTTTACCGTGAATAAAAAAAGGGTTATTGCAATTTGCGAAGAAATTCAGAGAAGAGATATTTTTATCCCGTGGGAGTGTGAGAGTCGTGTGGATACAATTAACAAAGAAATATTGATACGCATGAAAGAAGCAGGCTGTAGGGCAATATGGTTTGGGGTTGAGTCGGGAAGTCAAAAGACCCTTGATTTTTTAAATAAGGGAACAACTTTAAGCCAAGCAAGAAAGGTTTTTGAATGGTGCCATAATCTGAGTATAGCTACTGGTGCTACTTTCATGCTTGGTGTGCCAGGTGAAACACGAGAAGATGTTTTACAAACACTAAATTTTGCTTTGGAGATTGCTCCTAACTGGGCCTCTTTTCAAGCCTATTTAGGCCTTCCCACATGTGAACTTTATCGTTATGTGCTCGATCATAATATGTGTTTTAAAAAAATTGGAGATATTTGTGTTGTTGAGACAAATCAATTGTCTTTTAATGAAATTGTTGAACTGGAGAATCTATTAAATGAAGAATTTATAAGATTTGAGAAATTAAGTAAATCAAAGAACTTATTTGTTCGCTTTCTAATCAAGAGGCTTCCTTTTGTTATTCTCAAGAAAATAAATTCTTTATATAAATTTTTCCCATTTTCAATACGAAAAAAAATAAAGTCTCTAATTTAATCTCTTGTGGTTTAGTTAGATTTATAGATATAAATATGAGTGATAAATGAACTACCTTTCTGTTGCTAAAAGCACTTTCTACTGGTTAGCTCAGTATCAAATCAAACAGCCCCGGATTGTAGCTAATAAAAAAGGAAGTGAGATTTCCTTTATGCTTGAACATCCAATGGAAGGAAAACAAAAGATAGTAGAGCCTTTCCCAAAGGAAAAGTATTTCCGCAGCCATGGAGTGGGTCTGGAAATCGCTAAAAATGATAATGAACATATCATACTGAAAGTTTATGATTATGGAGGTATTTTTGATCCCATTGATTATAAAGTACCTGGGGATCATTACGCCACGACACATTTTGCATTATTGGGGGCTATTCTTTACCAGGAAAATAGAGACCCAACAATTTTAGAAAGGGTAAAGAGGGCTATTGAATTTCATCTTTCAACCTCGAAAGATGAGTATTATTTTGATACATGGGGCTATCACTGGGATTTTCAAAACTATGCTTTCCTTGAAACTTTCCGTTTACTCAGAGATGATTTGTCAGAAGAAGAAGAACTTCGCTGGGTCCATGGATTAAAGTCATGGAAAGAAAACACCAAGAATACATTGACCAACTGGGTAGCTATGAGAGCCTATTCGGTTTTACTTAGACATGAGCTTCTTAAAGTGCCGTTTGATATGTTTAGATTTTGGCGAAGGATCCAAATCCTGGACAAAGCCAGGCAGGCCGATGGTTGTTACGATGATTGTCGCAAACAAAGTAGACCTATTCAATATCACGTATTTACATTGGCCTTGCTTCATAGAATTTTCTCTTTACATCCGAATAATAAAACAAGAAAAAACTTTCTTT
>CAZPNF010000198.1:3694-4671 GCA_964587715.1 uncultured bacterium
CCTGATGGATGTTTTAATTATATAGGTAGGGGGCAGGAACAAATTTTTGGGTATGCTGTTGGACTTTATGTACTTGAAGCTGCTAAAGATTTGGATGAACAGAATGCTGATATTTACCAGTATAATTTAGATAAGATGTGGAACTATTTGCTTAGCTTCAAGAGAGAGGAGCACTTCCCTTTGGTTTTAAACAACCGTAGAGATGAAGAAAAGTTTGGCTGGTATGATTATCATTATCTTACAGTTTACAATGCGTTCTTGGGAGTTTGGTTGGGACTTTCGCACTTATTAAGAAAAGAAAATGCTCTGCATAATTACTATAATGATAAGGATTACACTTATTTTGAATTTTTTAAGTCCACGAGAAATATTGTTGTTTCCAAAGATGAATACTTTATAGTTCTGAGCGGGGGGACTGAAGAATACCTTTCCGAACCAGCTATTACACCTATTCATATTTGGTTTAAGGGCATTGGGTGGGTGTTTTCTTGCCCTGGTGGGCCGTCTCGAGAACGATACGGTAAAATAAATTTAGTGAAAAATATAGAAAAGAATTTTTTTGCTCCTATTGCCAGGAAAGGGGATGCATCGTGGATTTTACCTGCTTATAAAGAATGTCATCGAATAAATGCAAATCCAAACTTGGTGTCGATGGTTCTGGATTATGGCCCATTTGTTCTCAATCGATTGATTTTACTTAAGGAAAGAACAATTGTTTTTGAAGACACATTTGAGTTTACCAAAAAAGAAATTATTGATGAGTTGAGATATTTTAATTTTCCTGTTGTGGTTGATAAATTTACAATCAGCCTTGATAAGTTAAACGAGGTCAGATTATTCTCGCACAGTGGTATTGTTCAGGTGGTTTTGATAGATACTGATTTTGCTTCAAAGAATTTTGAGATAATGGAAAGTGTTGAAACGGTAAAAGGATTGGCGTATGTCGTATCACTAAGGGAGTGCAATTTTAAACCGGG
>CAZPNF010000199.1:0-4176 GCA_964587715.1 uncultured bacterium
TCTCCAGTTGTTGAACCATCGATTTTATAAACATCTAATTTCACGCTCTCACCCATAGTCCAAAAGATGTTTTTTTGCAAAGTCTTTCATGGCTTTGCATACTTTTCAATTAATGCCTGATAATATTCAAAAAAACTTTTTGCGATCCCATCTCTAAAGATTACTCCTTTATTCCTGCTTGGATCTTTAGGATGGCGAAAGGCAATAAACGATAAGTGACTATTATCATTAAATCTACAAAATATCCCATCAATTCTTGTGATAGCCTCTCCTTTAGGGACTACGACAAAAAAAGAACCTTTAAGCAGATCGGACAAAAACTCTCTTGCATTTTTTTCAGATTCTAAACCACATACTTCTTCACAGGTCAGTCTAGCAAACAAAGAGCCACCATATTTGAAAGCTCGGGCCAAATCTCTTTTGCCATAAGTTGAAGGATCCTCGTGAAATGCAGTCGAAATTATTCTACCGTCTGCATGACTATAAATATGATTAGCAATGTGAAAATTATCATCGGCTGAACGTGCGAAATAGTATTCGCCTTCTGGCTCCTCCAAAATTTTCCCCAGACCTTTCAAAATCTCATAGGCTTTACCAGTGGGAGGCTTTTTGCTCTTGAGATAAATATAGTATCCAACTGCTGCAGTAATGATAGCTCCGCCAATACCGCCAAAAAGAACATTTACTATCTCCATGATTTTCCCCCCTCAACTAATCCTGTCATTTATGTATCACCCACGTATACAAACTATCGCCGAATCTCTACAATACTGTTTCTCGCTCCGGGAATACCACCTTCTATAAGCAAAAGGTTGCGATCGGTAAAGACTTTTAATATCCTGAGATTCTGGATCGTTGTCCGCTGGTTTCCCATACGGCCTCCCATCTTTAACCCCTTGAACACCCTTTTAGGAGAAGATGCCTGGCCAATTGAACCGGGAGCTCTGTGTCTGTTTGATTGGCCATGCGTTTTGGGCCCGCCAGCAAATCCATATCGCTTAACAACCCCAGCAAACCCTCGTCCCTTTGAAAAACCAGTAATTTTTACATGTTCTCCAACCGCAAATATGTCTACACCGATCTGATCCCCTTCCTTAACTTTACCATCGAAATCCCTGAATTCCTTCAAAATTCTATGGGGAGCAACATTGACCTTTTTAAAATGCCCCATCAATGGTTTGGTTACTCGCTTCTCTTTTTGCTGATACCCCAGTTGAACTGCATTGTAACCATCTCGCTTTTTTGTTTTAACCTGCACAACAGTACAGGGCCCGGCTTCAACCAACGTTGCTGCAACTGAACTCCCATCCTCGTTGAAGAACCGGGTCATTCCGATTTTTTTCCCTAAAAGACCTTTCATTGCTCTATCACACCTTAATTTCAACGTCAACACCTGCAGGCAATTCCAACTTCATCAAAGCATCCACTGTTTTAGGCGAAGCATTCAAGATATCAATAAGCCTCTTGTGAATCCTGGTTTCAAACTGTTCCCGAGATTTTTTGTCAACATGAGGCGACCGCAAAACGGTGTAGACTGTTCGCCTGGTGGGTAACGGTATCGGCCCTGCAATGGCAGCCCCACTTGACTTTGCTGTTCTCACAATTCGTTCTGTCGATTTATCTATGAGACTATGATCGTAAGCTTTTAATTTAATTCTTATTGTCTGACCAGCCACGGTGTTTAATCTCCTCCGTATTTACGGTTTACTCAATAACTTTCCCTACTACACCAGCACCAACTGTACGGCCTCCCTCACGTATGGCAAACCGCAAGCCTTCCTCCATCGCTATCGGCTCTATTAACTCAACTTCCATCGTTACATTGTCCCCAGGCATCACCATCTCTACTCCCTCTGGTAACTTAACCGTACCTGTAACATCCGTAGTCCTAAAATAAAACTGAGGCCGATATCCATTGAAAAACGGCGTGTGCCGACCTCCCTCTTCTTTCTTCAATACATATACATTACCAGTAAACTTGGTGTGAGGCGTTATACTACCAGGAGCAGCTATCACCATCCCTCGCTTTAACTCGTCTTTGTCTACCCCTCGCAATAATAACCCAACATTGTCTCCCGCCTGACCCTCATCTAATAACTTCCGAAACATCTCTACCCCGGTAATCACTGTCTTACGCTTGGCTCCTAAACCCACTATCTCCATCTCATCCCCTACCTTCACATGACCCCGATCTATACGACCCGTACCTACTGTACCTCTGCCTGTTATGCTAAATATGTCCTCAACTGGCATTAAAAACGGCTTCTCTACATCCCGTACAGGGATGGGGATGTAACTGTCTACTGCTTCCATTAACTCTAATATGGGCTTACATTCCTCACTATCCGGATCCCCTGACTCCAATGCCTTCAATGCACTGCCCTTTATTATCGGTATCTCATCCCCAGGAAAATCATACTGACTCAATAACTCCCGCAACTCTAACTCCACTAACTCTATTAATTCAGGATCATCTACCTGATCCGTCTTGTTCAAAAATACTACTATCGAAGGAACATTTACCTGACGAGCTAATAATATGTGCTCTCTGGTCTGAGGCATGGGCCCATCAGCTGCTGATACCACCAATATCGCTCCATCCATCTGAGCAGCACCTGTTATCATGTTCTTTATGTAATCAGCATGACCAGGACAGTCTACATGCGCATAATGCCGCTTCTCTGTCTCATACTCTGCATGATGTACATTAATCGTTAAACCCCTGGCCTTCTCCTCAGGCGCATTGTCTATCTCATCGTAACTCTTCGCCTCCGCTAACCCACGCTTGGATAAAACTAACGTAATCGCCGCCGTCAATGTCGTCTTCCCATGATCAACATGACCTATCGTCCCTATATTTATGTGCGGCTTCGTACGCTCAAACTTAGCCTTAGCCATCGATCTGTACCTCCTTGAATCAGTTATTATTGGTTCTTCACGAAACTGAAAAAATTAAAAATCAAAATCACAATTTAAAATACAAAAATACTCTGCCCGAACATCGGTTGAAAAAATATTCTTCTACTTCCTTTGTATTTTTTAGCCAAAAAACTATTTAAATTTTGCATTCATTTTGATTTTTCCTTTTTGATTTTTACATTTGTCACCTGCTACTTATTTGATTGCCTTAGGAAAAGAAAAGTACGCATTAATCGGATGAGCCATTTTTCTTATTTTTAAGCAAAACCCCTTACTCTCTCTACTATTTTCTGCGATTCTGCTGCTGGAACCTCTTGATAATGAGAAAACTGCATTGTATACACTGCCCGTCCCTGCGTTTTTGACCTGAGATCAGTAGCATATCCAAACATCTCATTCAATGGAACAGTAGCCGACACAACCTGTGCATCTTTCCGCTGATGGATACCCCCTATCCGTCCCTTTCGGGCATTAAGATCTCCTAAAACATCTCCCAAATACTCTTCAGGAACTACTACTTCTACTGTCATCATTGGTTCTAAAAGAACTGCTTTGGCCTTTTTTACTCCTTCATGAAGTGCTATCGCCCCGGCAGTCTTAAAAGCAAGCTCAGAAGAATCCACAGGATGGTATGATCCATCAAGAAGAGTTACTTTAATATCAACTAAAGGATATCCCGCAACAACCCCGTTGTTCATAGCTTCCTTGATCCCCGCTGAAATTGGAGAAATATATTCCCTGGGAATAACACCTCCCACAATTTTGTTCTCAAAAATATATCCTGCCCCACTTGGAGCCGGCTCCAGCCGAATGACAACGTGGCCGTACTGTCCATGACCACCTGTCTGTCTGATAAATCGCCCCTCTACCTGTACCGATTTTGTGATAGCCTCTCTGTAAGCAACCTGAGGACGGCTTACAGTGGCCTTAACTTTAAACTCCCTCAGTAGTCGATCCACAATAATTTCAAGATGAAGTTCTCCCATCCCGGAAATGAGTGTCTGGCCAGTATCCTCATCCACAGTTACTCTGAAAGTAGGATCTTCCTCCATTAACTTGGAAAGAGATGCAGAAAGCTTATCATGATCTGCTTTTGTCTTTGGTTCAATCGCTACAGAGATAACAGGCTCGGGGAATCGCATGGATTCCAGCACAATAGGATTCTTAGTATCACAGAGTGTATCACCAGTTTTGGTATAACGAAGACCCACTGCAGCTGCAATGTCTCCACAGTAAACAGCATCACGATCTTCCCGC
>CAZPNF010000199.1:4186-4634 GCA_964587715.1 uncultured bacterium
TTAGCATGCATCTGAAGGATTCTACCCAACCGTTCTTTTCTCCCTTCCCTGGAATTTAACACGTACGTCCCAACATGAGCTACGCCGGAATAAACCCGAAAATAGGTGAGTTTCCCAACATAAGGATCTGTCATAATCTTAAATGCCAAGGCAGAAAAAGGTTCATCGTCACTGGTTCTGCGTCTCACTGTTTTTTCACGCTTGGGATCAATACCCTCAACGTCGGGAACGCCTAATGGAGAAGGGAGAAAATCCACTATCCCATCGAGAAGCCTCTGTACCCCTTTGTTTTTGAAGACTGCCCCGCAGAGAACAGGCGCAATTCCTACTTCCAGGGTTCCCTTCCTCAACGCCCGCTTAATTTCTTCTATAGAAGGCTCTATTCCTTCCAGATACTTTTCCATAAGTTCATCATCATACTCTGCCACACTCTCTAAAAGATTATGAC
>CAZPNF010000200.1:0-4620 GCA_964587715.1 uncultured bacterium
CCTCGCTTTTTCTGAGCTAAAAATTCCAACCCTTTTGCCTTACCGCTGCCTATGAAAAAGTAATCGGAATAATCTGCACGTCCTGTGTATCGGCGGGTAAATTCAACCAAATTCTCAAGATTTTTAAGGTAGCCTTCAACACTGAAAAGGTACTTGTTGTTTTCGTAGCTTAATCCCAAAATTTTATGTTCAGCAAAATCGGGCTTGAGGTGCTTATCTGTCAGGATCCAAAAATCATGGCTTCCTTCCAGTACATTCTCATTGGTAATCCGGTTCACAAACTGGTAATAATGTCCCCATGCACCCTTAAAGGTAATTTTATCCGTCAGTAAATATGCGAAAGAAACACGAGGTTCATAATATATCTTTTTTGTTTTCTGGTAGTAAGAACTCCTCAGCCCAAATGTCAATTCCACAGTTTTGATCTTCCATCTATCCTGGAGATATAGCGCATAGAGCTGCGTCTGAGCTTTCTGATTCAGAATCTCGGTTGTGTCGTTTAATGTGAAAATATATTTTGAATTAAACTGCGTGATCCATGTACCAAACTTGAGCGTATGTGACTGCGCCACATGCCATTCATTATCGAGTCGATATGTCATATCCTTAACAACGTTATTCTCCTCAGATGCGAATGTAAAACCTCGTCTCACAGCCGTACTGTCATTGGAAGAGACATAGAGTGCATTTAAGTTAGTACCACGGTTATAGTTACTAAAATACCTCGAATGTGCTATGAGCATATCAGTATGAAGACGGTTGTCCCACTGGCGAGACCATTTCCCACTTAACCCTATGTTTCCCCATTTGGTGAAGTCTGTAGTTTTTAAGGTCGCTTCCTCACCGGAATTGCTAAACTTGAATGGAACATTGCTGTAATCCTGTGACTTGTCCAGATTGTCCTTACCAGTATAAAGGCTAAAAGTCAATATGTCCTTGGATGATGGATTTAGAGTTAATTTGCTATTTAAGTCATAAAAATAGAAGTTTGGTTTAAACTCTGCAGCCTGCAAATTACCTCTTGGCCCTCCTCTCCCCCGAACCCCTCTACCTACCTGACCACTACCAGATTCCTCACCAGTCATCAGAGTGTAGATTTTATCATATAGTGGACTCCGGATGAAATCAGTATAGGAGCGCCGGCCTGCTATCAGGAAGGTAATTTTATTAGATAACGGCTTTTCAAAAACCACATTGGCACTCAAAAGATTTGCACCAAATCCGAGCTGCGTCTTGTTCTGGTCACCTGTCTTTCCAGTGAGGTTGACCACGCTGGACATCCTGCCGCCGTATTCAGCAGGGAAACCACCTTTAAATATTTGGACATCTTTGACAGCATCAGCGTTGAATGCACTGAAGAATCCAAAAAAATGATCAACGTAGTAGATTGTCATTCCATCAAAGAGGGCTAAATTCTGATCTGGTGTACCACCTCGGACATAGAGACCCGACTCTGCATCACTCGCACCGCTGATGCCCGGCAAAAGCTGCAGAGCACGAAAGATATCTACCTCCCCAATACTCGGCAGGGTAGAAAGTTGCTTGGGCGATATTGTAACCCGACTCACTTGCTTGCCCGAAGCTTCCATCATTTCAGCTTGAGCCGTCACTGTTACACCCTGAAGTCCGATTACTGTAGGTTCCATTTTAATTGTCAGAGGTAGTAACCCACCAGGCCTATTCTTTACCTTAATTTCTTTTGGAATATAACCGATATAGCGTACCATTAATGTACACACTCCTACCGGTACGTTGACCAGTACAAAATATCCGTCCGAATTGGTAGCGGTTCCACGATTGGTCCCTTTGATGAACACGTTGGCATATGGAAGTGCTTCGCCGCTCTTTGCATCTTTTACATAGCCCTTGACATCACTCCTGACACTTTTTTGTTGGCCAAATGAATAGGGGCTCAGAATCAGGACAATGCCCAGAAAAGAAAACAAGACTGCCAATTGCACAAATACATTATGATCATGATTTAGGAGAATCATACAACCTCCATTATACAAATAACAAACAAATTCCAATGAATAATAATCAAAACAATCGGCCAAAAAACTACATCGAAGCGGAGTTAGGATTCGAAGCGAGTTGAACAGTTACCCAAATTTTTAAAGATTCGGACATTTCAATTCCTCTATTACTGCGCATCCCTCCACCTTTCATTCCACCACCCCTCATTCCTCTGCCTCGCATACCTCCACCTCTCATTCCACCACCACTAATCCTTCTGTTCATTCCCTCTCTCATCTTAATTTCAGGCGTCTCAAATCCTATGCCGATTTTTTCTCCTGGTTTGGTTCCGATAGCATAGGGGTGATCCTTGCCCTGAGCCAGCGGTACTTTCAATTCGTAGACAAATGACCCATTGAATAGACCGACATGGATATCAATTCCACTAAGCTCTGAGATTGCCATGCGGTTGACATCATACTTGCCAGGCCCAAGAATCTCCAGTTCTGTCAGAGAATTTTCAAACAGTTCCTGAAATCTCTCGCTATTCTCTCCGCTTATACCTTGCCGCGTTCCGGACATGCCGCTTTCGCGTAATCCCAGGGGAAATCTAATCCCAAATTTTTTGCCTTTATCCCCTGTGGAATCAAACCACAGGGTAAAGCCCATTCCCATTATCTGTCTCTGGAGTTGACGGTCATTTGTAATCAGACAGACATAAAGAGAATTTTCATCATTGATTAGACCAATGGAAACATTCTTGTTTTCAATATAAGTGAGCTTGTTCTGCCATTCTGTATTTTCCCCATCAACAGTGACTACCCGATCCTTCCAATTACTGGTGAGTTCTAATTTTTTGCATCCCAAAAGAAAGATAAAAAGTACACTAAACACCAAAAGAAATAATCGACTTGAAGAAATAGTTCTCGATAGTTTTTTTAGTAACTTCATTTTTTACCTCTCAAGCTAAGGGGAAAAGGGAGGCCACTAAGGCCTCCCTTTCAGAGAGGAGGAAGAATGAGTTATTTCGTAACTTTTTCCGGAGGAAATGGAGGTAAAGAAGATCTTCTTCCCCTGAATTTTCGCATTCGATTCAGACGTTTTCCCATCATAGGGAAATTCCGATTCCTGAATTGTTTCCTGCCTGCAAGAATCCTCTTGTCAAACATTATCCGCTGTTCAGGTGTTAGAAGAACCCTGACTTTGAGTTGATTCTCAACTTTTTTCTTCTGGATTTGAGTCCTGAGAGAACCGATTTCATCAATCTTTTTGTTAATGGCTGCTCTGTCAGGTTTTTCCGCTACAAGAAGCTGTTTCAGTTCGGCTGACTTAACCTGGAGATCACTCTTCAGAGGGAGAATTTCTTTCTCGATTTGTGTTCTCAAGTCTTTAATCTGCTTTTGCTGATCTTCAGTGAGAGTCGACAGCATGCCGAATCTCTCTTTTACAACTTTCTTCTCAGCTTCCTGAGCAAATGACAACCCTAAAAAAGCCGCCATAATCAAGACCACAACTGCTGTAATAAAACGTTTCGTACGCATGGTTCACCACTCCTTTCTATTTTTTGTCTTGGTTTTTGAATTCTCTAATTCGTCCTGGATATTTTCCTCTATCTAATCGTCCTTTTAGAGGAGGTGGATTTATATTCAAATGTCTTTCCATTATTCTAAAAAATTGTTTTCTCTGTTCTGGATTCAAAATATTCTTTTCCTTTAACATCTGGAACACAACCTCTTTTTCCATCTCTGTTTGAAGTTCTCCAATTCTCCGCAATCTCTTTTCTATACGAACTGTGTCCGGTTTTTCCTCCATTAGAAGCTTTCCCAGAGCCCTTCTCTCTTCAGCCAGCTCTCTTCTCATTGGCCAGATACGGTGGGGAAACTTTTCTCTGATTTCCCTCAGGTGTGCTTTTTGATCCGGAGCAAGTCTCATCCTTTCGTGAGGAAAACGTTTCTGCTGAAAAACCCTGTGCTGGGGAGGTTTTTGACCTTCTCTTCTTTTCCATAAATGGTATCCCAGAGAAGATATAAAAGCAATGTTAAAAAGCAGAGAAAGAATCAAACCAAAAAATAACTTGTTTTTTTTCATTGATCAGTATCCTCCTTGAATCACTCTTGAGAAGTGAGCTCAATATAGACTTTTCCAAAAGAGGAATCCGGGAAATCATCAAAGCTGTTTAGATATGGAAAGCTTACAAGTTCTTCTTCGGCTGATGAGTTTGCTACCTGCAAGTTTCCATTTCGACTAACAGTACTTCCAATAAAAACCCCAAGGACAATTACTGCCACTGCCGAAGCCGGAATCAGAACTTGTTCTACCCAACTTGCTTTCCTCTTTTTCTCTCTGGCTTTCATTCTGGCTTTAAGTCGGGCATAAAAATAAGGGTCAGGGTCAGGAAGAGGCAGAGTGCCCATTTCTTCCCATGTTTCTTTTAAAATTTCCAGCTCGTGTTGGCATTTTGCACAACTTCTGAGATGAGTTTCTACCATTTTTTTCTCATGGAGATTTAGTTCTCCATCCATGTAAGCTGAAAGTTTTCTTTTTACTTCTCGGCATTTCATAAGGTATCGCCTCTTTTCTTGTTCTATTAGTGAAACACATTTTCTCCAGAAATCTTGCGTTTGTTATGGAGCAAAATGTTTCAACTTTTTCTTGAGATTCTGT
>CAZPNF010000201.1:0-4591 GCA_964587715.1 uncultured bacterium
TGACTCAAAATTTCAAATTATTGCTATATAAAATGTTTAAAACAAAAAAGGACACCGGCAGAAAAACAAACACCAGTGCCCTTATATATTTCTCTCTCCCCATATCCGCACTATTTCTATTTCTTACTGGAGAAACACTTATCGTAAGCTATAATAACCAGTGCTAACAAAAAGAGAGAGGATGCTCCTCTCAGATACCCCGCACCTGTAACTCCTAAAATATAGGTATGAGCAAGAATATCAACAACTGAGAAGACCAGAGCAACTACACCCCCCAGAGCAACAATAATAGACAAGATTTTCATTTCTACCTCCTTCTTTTACAAAAGACAAAATGGGAATTCTCATCTGGATCATGTCCTAAAAATCATTTTACTGCGTCAACAACTACAAACGAGCCTTTGCCATATCCCTCCTCTATTGGTTCAATCTCTCTTACTTCCTTTAAATTATGAAAGACTGTCTGGAGAAACTCAAAATTTTTAAATCCTGTTTTTTTAAGATAAAAAACAACGTCATCCACTGAGTAGAAAGTAGCGTATTTGTAAAAAACATTTTCTTCTTTGTGTTTAAGATATTCTCTTCCAATGAGACTATCCCGATCAACAAATCCTATAATCATATGCCCCCCTGGTTTAAGTATTCTATATGCTTCGCTAAACGCGGCCGAAATATCATCTACAAAACAAATTGTGGTAACCATTAGAGCAAAATCAAATTCTGCATCTTTCAGAGGAAGTTTTTCGGCCGTCCCCCCAATCGTCAGAATATCTCTGGCGATAGCGAGCTTTCGCATTTTATCGGACGGCTCAACACCAACCCTAACATTAAGCGGAGTTGCAAACTGACCACTACCCACTCCAATTTCAACTCCTTTTTCGCCTTCGGGCAGTTTCGCCTTTAATGCAAAAAGTTCTGATTGATAAACAAATCTGTTTCTATCAAACCAATCTTCGTACTTGGACGAATATTTCTCAAAGGGTTCAACTATCGGCATTTCGAGATCTCTGGGTTAGTATTTAAAGATAACTCATTAGATTTCAAAAATCAAAGGGTTTTTTACTGATCGTATGTACCGCATTTCCAGGATTGTTCCAGAGATAAACGAAGTGGTCTCTGGAACAATCTCTCAGGGATGCCATCTCTTCAAGAGATGGCATCCCTACCTTAGATAAGGTCTCAAACGTTTGACTTACCACTGCCCAATAAAATCCTTGCAGATTAATTCCGCTGAATTTTTCTGGATTAAGGCGTAAGCCTTTTATTCCTTTTTTGAGTTTTACCCTGCCCCATATTCTTAAGATGAGAGTAAGGGCTCTCATCTACCCATTCCTGCTGAGATTACTATCACTTATCTCCTTTACACCGATCGTTCAAAATCAATCGTTGCTGTAAAGTGAGATCGTTAAAAGCTTCTTACCACTTTCTTTATCCATTCACTTGATTCGGGAGAGGTAAGGACGAATCATATCCAAAATTTTTCCATGAATGAAAGGATTCCCCGCCACGACATTCCCAGATTCGATATATCCTTTTCCCCCCTTAAAATCAGTTACCACTCCCCCTGCTTCCTCTACAAGAAGAATGCCTGCTGAAATATCCCATGGTTTAAGTTTCATCTCCCAGAAACCATCAAAACGGCCGCAGGCGGTATAGGCTAAATCTATGGCTGCAGACCCCATTCTGCGCACTCCGGCAGCAGAGAGAAAAAGTTCTCTGAAAGAGGCAAGATAGGGATCCAAATAATCCTTTGAACGCCAGGGAAAGCCGGAAGCCAACATTGAGCGAGCCATATCCTTTTTTGTTGATACATGAATTTTTCTGCCGTTAAGAAATGCTCCCTTCTCTTTTACTGCCCAGAACATCTCATCTCTCTCCGGATAATAGACAAGCCCTACCAGAGTCTCTTCTCCCTTCACCAGAGCAATGGAGATACCAAATATCGGTATCCCCTGAACATAGTTGGCTGTGCCGTCTAAGGGATCTATTAACCAGCAATACTTCGACTCACGGTTTTCTCTGCCGGATTCCTCTGCATGAATCACATGATCTGGAAATTTTCCCTTTATCACTTTGATAATTGCTTCCTCTGAGCTGCGGTCAATTTCCGTCACGTAATCTCCCATCCCCTTTAAAGCAATCTGCTTTTGATTGAGTCTGCCAAACCCCTGTGACAATATTTCTGCTCCAACTTTTGCAGCTTTCTTAGAAGTCTCTAAAATCTCGTCTGTTTCTTCTATCATCTAAAATCTCCTGTCAGTTCAAATGCTGCCCAGGCAGCAGGGTGGTTGTTTACTTCCTGTTTGACTAAAAGTTGAGCCTTTCTCAGAGCCTGAGCTTTCGAGAATCCAGCTTTTAAATAACGGTAGAACCGCTTTACCATAACAGCCGTAGCCAGATCGTCTACTTTCCAGAGACTTGTTACAACAGAAGGAGTGCCCGCAAAGATAAAACTTCTGGCAAGTCCTACGATTTCGTCACCCTTGGTAATCCTGGCAAGCCCTGTCTCACAACCGCTCAATGTAACCAAATCAGAATTTAGTTTCAAACTAAAAATTTCGTGAGCTTCAAGTCTTCCATCATTTTTCCCCTGGGGGGTGAGAAGAAGAGCTGAAAAGAGGGGCGTTTCCGGCTCGTAGACAGCATGACAAGCAAAATGTATTAAATTGTAATGCCCTGCCAGACGTCGCACAACATTTTCGGTTGCTTCTTCGCCAAAAAATGCTTTTACATTCTTCTCACCGTATGTACGCTGTAGTGATTTAACTTCCTTCTCAGCAAAAGGAAGATTATAAACAGGACTCCCCAGAGAGGGATTACTGAGAGCCAATATCTTACTCCCCATGTGTTCTTTGAGAATTTTTTCTTCCTTTTTCATGCAGTAGCCCAGAACTGTTGCACTGGGAACAATTGATAAAGAAAATTTTTCTAAGAGATATTTCCCATTTTCATCCTGAAGAGCAGCAAAAGGCAAATAGTGAAGAACACCATGAGGAACTAAAATAATATGACGAACATCCGGCATTTCTCCTGTTACTGGCTGGATAAGCCACTGATAAAGCTTATGTGCCTCTGCATCTGAAGAGAGATAGGCTTCTATCGCCTGTCTGAAGAGCTTCACCGTTGCACGAATTTCTTCTTCTTTTACGTTAACCCTCTTAGCCACCACCCTGTCCGGCAAAATAAGCCACAAGAAAAGTTCCTCTGGTGTTAAAAAATACTCTACAAGAGCAGTACTATCCGGCAGGATATTCTGGATCTTCTCGAGATTCCAGGGATTAACACTCACAAAGGAAGCCAATTCTGGATTTTCTTCCTGTATTGAGACGAGAATTCTTTCGTATGCTTTTCTCCGTTTATTAAGTTCAGCTTCCCAATGCTTCTTTTCCTTCTCTCTTTTTGCGGATGATGTTCCATTTTCGCGGGAAAGAACTGCCAGACGGCTTTCTGCTTCTCGAAGAGCCAGACGAGCCTCCCGCTCTTCTTTCATCAATTTCCCTTCTGCTACAGGCAAAACAAGAGTCTGATTTCCAAGAAGATCGATAAAGTTCCTGGATTTTGATCTCTCAGCAAAATTAAATGCCTCTCTTGGCTGTCTCATCTTCAACAAATGATTTATCACATCTACGTAGAGGTCCATCTTGTTATCCAGAAATCCCTGTTTAAAAGCTTCGATTTTAAGCTCTGCTCTCAATCCTTCAACAATCTCAACAGCTTTGCGGTAATCTGCCAGACTCTCTTTATTCTGTCCCATCTTTGCAAGAACACCAGCACGCTGCCGATAAAACCGCCAGAGAAGCTCAGGCACCAGAAGGTTTGATGCTTTAACCACTCCGCTGTCAAGAAGTGCCAGCGCCTTTCTCAAATTTCCTGCACGACTGTAAGCGCTTCCCAGACCGTAAAGAGACTGTAGTTCATTCCTTTTGTCTCCAATACTAATAGAAATGTCCAGTGCTTTTTTTAATATTGAAATTGCTTCCTCTGTACGTCCCAGGCGGACCAACAGGGTTCCTACATTCCTGTAATCGTATGCCAATCCTCTCCTGGTTCCAAGAGTGCTGTCTATAAAACTGGCACGATGAAAATCCTGGTAAGCCTCCCGTAAATTTCTTTCCTGAATTGCAACAAGCCCCATATTTTTAAGAATAGTCGCCTGATCAGCACGGGCGTTGATATCTCCTGCCATATCCAGAGCCTTTTGCTCAGCCTCTCTGGCACCGGGCAAATCACCAAGACTCATGCTAATTAACCCCTGAGTACTGTAAGCCATGGCAAGAAGTTTTTTATTGCCCAGAGATTTAAATCCATCCATGGCTTTTTTCTGGTAGGAAAACGCCATCCTGTAATTACCTGTTTCCCAGTAGAGATTTGCAAGATATTGATATCCAAGAGCAACCTGAGTGGATAATTTTAGATCTCTGAATAGAGCCAACCCCCTTTTCTGAAACTTCAGGGCTTCATCGTAGCGGGTCAACTTTTCACAGGTCAAGCCTAAAAGCTGATTAGCAGATGCAAGTTCTACTTTCACTTTTTCAGGATATTGAGCAGTTTCTAAAATTCCCCCCAACAGTAAGATGCCTTTTGAAAGATC
>CAZPNF010000202.1:0-4557 GCA_964587715.1 uncultured bacterium
AATTCTGGATAGCCTACAAACCAGCTTGTTGAATGTCCAGGCATATCAAATTCTGGAACCACCCGAATTCCACGGTCAGTAGCATAGGCTATAATGTCCTTGATCTGCTCCTGTGTGTAATAAAAATCATCCGAGCCCATCTGGTGTAATTTTGGGTAGGTTTTACACTCGACACGAAAGCCCTGATCTTCACTCAAGTGCCAGTGGAAAACATTTAATTTAACAGCGGCCATCCCATCAAGGTTGCGTTTTATTACCTCTACTGGCACAAAATGACGGCAGACATCAATAAGAAGACCTCTCCACGAAAACCTTGGCCAATCTTCTATTTTGACTGCAGGGATATAATAGCCTGTTTCATCTGCCTTGAGTAACTGTAAAAAAGTTTCAAGTCCTCGGAGAGCACCGATATCTGTCTCTGCTGTTAAACAAATCTTTCTGGGAGAAACAACAAGAGTATAAGATTCGTCTTCGCGCAGAACGAGCTTACCTGCTCGTTTAGTCTGAATAATAAAATTAGCCGAAGTATCTCTTGTATCTGGCGTAATATAAGCCTGTGGAAAAAACAATCCTGTTCTTCTGGAAAGTCTTCTGAGAGTCCCGGTGGCAGCTTTACAAAGCCTCTCTGTGGCTTTTCCGTTAACTGAAACTGCAAAAGATGCACCCAGTCGAAATTTACCATTTTGGTGAACAACCTTTTGAGGCATTGGCATTAAAGGCAGTTCTTCTGAAAACTCGTCAGCTCTTAATTGAAAAACAGAAGTAAACATCACCAAAACAAAAGCAACAAATAAACAAAATCGATCCATGAGTTTACCTCCCTGTTTGTTTTTCTCCAATTTTGTTAAGTGTACACAAATATAAAGAAAGAATCAAGAAAATTTTAAAATAAACAGGAACAAATCAAACAACCTATTCGTCAAAAAAGAATAGAAATTTAAACCAAAAGATTTCTGAAATTCCTATTTTTCTCTTGGAAATTTTTCACTTTTGTGATACATTTAACAAAATAATCTTTTTTGTAAGGAGTAGATCTTGTTCAATAAAAAAATTCTATTTACATTATTAAGTGGAATCCTGATCCTGGGATGTGCCTCTCAGCAGTATCTTGTGCCTCATCAGAAGAGACTTTATAAGGAACCGAATCCTCTGGCTATCGATCGGTTCATCGATGGGGTAATTTCGGACATAAACCAGAATTTTGCAGCGGCCCTTCTCTCCTACCAGGAAGCGTTACTTTATGACTCGAGTTCTTCGGCCATCTATTTAGCCATTGGGAAAGACTATTTGCGGTTGGGAAAAACGGAAAGTGCGCTGATTTCTCTAAAACGAAGTCTTAAACTAAATCCCGGAGAAATTGAGGCAAGGGAACTTATTGCCAAAATCTACATGCATCAGAGAAAATGGAAACTGGCTGAAAAAACCAACATGGAGATTCTATCCCAGGACAGCAGTCGGGTTGAATCTTATTATAATCTGGCACTTATATATCTCCAGCGTAATGAGGGAGAAAAAGCTGTAAAAATGTACCGCCGCATTCTTTCGCTACAGCAGGTACCTGATCCACAGATTCTTCTGGGATTGGGTGAACTCTATATGGATCTGGGTCATTTTAAAAAAGCATCCGATGTGTATCACCAATTGATTGATCTTGATCCCAATGAGGGTTTTGGATACTACGGAGTAGGCATAGCTATGGAAGCTCTGGGTGACACAACAGGTGCTGTGGAGCATTATTCCAGAGCTCTCCAGCTTACCCCAAATTTATTAGAAGCCAGGGATCGCCTCAGTCAGATATATCTTACCAGACAGGAATGGAATAAAGCTCTTCATATTTACTCTGAAGCTGTAAAAAAAGACTCTACAGATATTCCCAGTTGGTTAGAAATAGCTGATATTTACCATGCAAAGAGCGACACAACTTCAGCACTCAAGACCCTCGATCAGATCAAACATCGCTTCCCAAAAGATTGGCGAGCTTATTTAAACACAGGACGTATTCTATTAGATCAACAGAAATTTGATCTGGCTTATTCCGAGTTCAAAAAAGTTGTTGAGCTTGCTCCTAAAACTGCCTGGGGCTGGCTTTTCACTGGAATTTCTCTGGTACACCTCGACAGCCTGAAGGAATCTCAACCATACCTGAAGAAAGCTCTGGAAATCGCACCAAACGATCCGCTGGGAAATTACTATCTGGGATCGGTTTTTTCTCAACTAAATCAGTCGGGAAATGCCATCCCCTATTTAAAGACTGCTCTAAAAGTCAGACCAAATTGGATATCTGCTCTGGGTGCACTTGCCAATGCATACGACAATCTGAAAGAATACACAATTGCTGACAGTCTTTTTCAGACTGCACTTCGCCTGGAGCCAGAGAATGCTCTTCTTCTCAACAATTACAGTTACAGTCTTGCTGAACAAGGTATCAAGCTGGAAGAAGCCATGAAAATGGCTGAGAAGGCTGTAAAAAAAGAGCCAAAAAATGGTGCCTATTTAGATACAATGGGATGGATATACTTCAAAATGAGTCAATATCAGAAAGCATTAGAATACATTGAAAAAGCTTCATTACTAAGAGGAAACAGCGCAGAAGTGATTAAACATCTGGGGGATGTATACGAAAAACTTGGAATGAAAGAAAAAGCACGAAATGCATGGGAAAAAGCTTTAGAGCTGGATAAAAACAATCATGAAATTTTGGAAAGGCTGCATCGTCAGATCAAGGACTAAAAGAGTTCTGCACCACTTAATTATGTTTTTTACTTTTTGAAATGATCCTGTCATTGACTGATGTTGAGGATACACTCCGGATAATGAAAATGAATTTTAAGTCAGGATGTAAAAAAATCTTCTTTTGTTTCCTTCTTGGAATTGCACTGTTTGTCAATTGTACAGCTCCATTCAGTTCAAAAAAACCGCTTGCAAATATTTCTCCTGACTTTTTGATTTACCAGATTCGCGAACACGCATCCCGGCTTAAAACTTTTCAAGGACGAGCACGGTTAACATTTGTTTCTCCAAAAGGTTCCTTCGGAGGATCACTAAGAATTTCTGTAAAAAGTCCGGATTCTCTCTGGATAAAGGTAGAGGGACCTCTTGGTATTGATCTGTTGACAGGTCGCCTCGGAGGAGGACACGCTCTGTTTTACAATCCGTGGCAAAATATCGTGTACAAAGGATCAATCAAAGAAATCCAGAAAAATGGTATACTGCCGTTTGATATGGATCTACCAAATCTTATGCGCGGGATAATCGGACTTTTGGTTCCCGATGAAAGAATGCTGGATTCTCTAAACTCTTTTTCTTCTGGTGGGGGCAAATACGTTCTGAACATTGGAAATAAAGAAAAGGTGTGGGTCGAGCCAAAAGGCCCTGTAGTAAGCCGCTGGGAAATGAAGAACACCGACGGCAATATTCTATGGAGCTGGGAGGGAAAGAAATTTAAAGAAAAGAAAGGAGTTCGTCTTCCCCGTGTCATCAGAATGACCCATTACCAGTCCAGAGAGCGAGTTACTCTTTTTTACGAAACCGTTAAGACAAACCAATCCATGAAAAATGGATGGAGCAGTATACGTATTCCAGAGGGAGCCATAACCATTGAACTCTGAACTTAACTCAAAAAATAAAAAAGGAATACTCCTTTCAGTTGTAGTGCCGCTCTACAACGAAGCAGAATCGATCCCTGAACTTCATTCTCAAATCTGTGCGGTATGTGAGAAAAACAAAATTCCTTTTGAAATCATATACGTGGACGACGGTTCTACAGATAACTCTTTTGATATCCTTAAAGAAATTCACAAAAAGGACCCTCGTACCAGAGTTATCCAGTTCCGCAAAAACTTTGGTAAGTCAGAGGCACTTTCGGCCGGCTTTTCAGCATCTGTGGGCGATAAAGTTATCACAATGGATGCAGATTTACAGGACGACCCAGCAGAAATCCCAAAGTTGATGGAAAAACTAAACCAAGGATACGATCTGATTTCGGGCTGGAAAAAGAAAAGAAAAGATCCACTCTCAAAGAAAATTCCCTCCCGACTCTTCAACCGTGTAACATCTCTTATGACAGGAATCAGAATACACGATTTCAACTGCGGATTAAAAATCTACAGAAAGGAAGTTGTCAAATCCATAAATGTCTATGGAGAACTTCACCGGTACATACCTGCCCTTGCAAAATTACAGGGATTCCGGGTGGGAGAAATTCCCGTAAATCACAGGCCAAGGAAGTACGGCAAAACCAAGTACGGCTTTTCACGTTTCTTTAACGGCTTTTTTGACCTCATTACTGTGATGTTCCTCAGTAAATACATGAAGCGTCCTCTCCATCTCTTTGGACTCATAGGTCTATTTTCCACTTTAATAGGAGCAGGGATTACAATCTACCTCATAATACTCAGAATTATGAAAACAGCTTACCTCAGCAATCGTCCATTACTGTTTATTGGAGTGTTGCTTTTGATTGTCGGTATTCAGTTTATATCTATTGGCTTACTAGGAGAAATGCTCACACGATCTCCCACTCCAAACCATACCTATTCTATCAGACATTATCTGGGA
>CAZPNF010000203.1:0-2021 GCA_964587715.1 uncultured bacterium
GTGATACAGGGCGTTTTCTTTTCCCAAACACAGCTTACCAATCACTATCAGTATGTGCAGAAATGGTCAGGCATGGAGCTTCTCCGAATATTATTGCCAGAAATATCTATCAAAGAATGTCTCCAGAAACTTTAAAGGCCCTAGCTAAAGCTCTTTCCACTCTTGAATTTCATTTTAATGGTGCTGTTTCGAGTATTTATCTTCTAAATGATATTCTTTCTTCTAACGGTAAAATTGATACTGAAGGTTTTGTGGATCATCTGATGGCGGTTAAGGAAAGTGAGGTACAATTTTTCATGCTGGAAAAGGAACCCAATCATTTTCGGGTGAGTTTTCGTTCCAAGGAATATGTGGATGTAAATGAAATCGCAAGACAATTCAATGGTGGGGGACACATACGGGCTGCGGGATGCAACATAGATGGAACAGTGGACGAGGTTAAGAATAGAATCTTAGAAGTATTAAAGGAACATCTATCAAACAAGAAATGAGAACGTCTTTTCCTGTTTTTGATTTTGAGGCTGGTGAGATTTTAAATATAGACAAACCAGCCGGCATGACGTCATTCAGTGTTGTGGCAAAAGTACGAGCCTGGACACACTGTAAGAAGGTAGGCCATACAGGAACCCTTGATCCTCTTGCTACAGGAATACTTCTCGTGTGCACTGGAAAGGCTACAAAACGTGTGGCCGAGCTGATGGAATTGAAAAAAGAATACGAGGGTGTAATAGAGCTGGGAAAGACTACTGAGACTGATGACGCAGAGGGAAGAATTTTACAGCAACGAAGTGTTCCGTCTTTTTCTATTGAGGATGTACTGTTAGTTTTAAAAAAATTTGTGGGGGAGATAGAGCAGATTCCACCGATGTATTCTGCTTTGAAAAAAGATGGTATAAGGCTTTATAAATTAGCACGAAAAGGAAAAATCGTTCATAGAGAACCAAGGAAAATTAAGATTCACGAAATAAAGCTTCTTGAGTGGAATAAGCCGTTTTTGAAAATTCGGGTGAGGTGTTCGCGAGGAACATATATCAGGGCTGTAGCACGAGATATTGGTGAGGATCTTGGGGTCGGCGGTTACCTGAAGGAACTGCGCCGCACCAGAATAGGCACATACAGTATTGAGGACAGTTATACATTAAGTACTTTGAGAAAATTGTTATCAGGAAAACATGAAAGTTTATAGATCTGTTGATGAAGTTCCTTACCGAGAAGATTCCTATTTAACCATTGGTACTTTCGACGGTATTCACTTAGGGCACAAGAAAATAATACAAACACTGGTTCGGAGGGCGCGACAGAAGAAATGTAGAAGTGTGGTGGTCACTTTTTATCCACATCCCCAAACAATTGTTCGAAGCCTAGAAGTTCCTATTGCACTTCTTACACCTGTTGATGAAAAGATTGCCCTTCTGGAGGAATTGGGTCCCGATGTTGTTTTAATTATTCCTTTTTCTCAGGAATTGGCTCACCTTAAACCTGAGGTTTTTGTGGCTGAGATTTTAGTCTCAAAAATCGGGGTTCAAAAATTTATTATTGGTTATAACCTTGCTTTCGGACATGGGCGAAAGGGAAGCGAAAAGCTTCTCAAAAAATTAGGTGACCAATTTGACTTTTCAGTGGATGTAATTCCTCCAGTAAAGGTTGATAACGAACCAGTTAGCAGTACCCGAATCAGACACTATATATTGGAGGGGGATATTCATCAAGCCAATTTATTACTGGGACGGAACTACACTGTTGAAGGTATAGTTAAAAAAGGTAAAAATATAGGAAAGAAATTTGGTTTCCCAACTGCTAATATTGATGTAATAGGGGAAAACAAATTAGTTCCTAAAGACGGTGTTTACGCTGTTATTGTGTATGTGAAAGGCAGGACGTTTCAGGGAATGGCTAATATTGGTTACAAACCTACTGTAGATGGCTCATCCTGGAACGTTGAGATTCACATTCACGATTTTTCTGCTGACCTTTACAATGAAAAACTAAAAGTCGAAGTCTTGATGATGGTTGATTCGTGG
>CAZPNF010000203.1:2031-4556 GCA_964587715.1 uncultured bacterium
ATCAGGGATGAAAGACGGTTCAATTCAATTGAAGCCTTAATTTCTCAGATAGAAAAAGATCGGGAAAAATCCATAGAGCTTTTGTCAAAAAATTATTCATAGGAGGTAAATATGGGGTTGCCCAAAGAGAAAAAGCTGGAAATCATTCAAAAATATGGTAAGGACGACAAAGATACTGGTAATACTGCAGTCCAGATTGCTTTTTTAACTGAACGGATCAGTCAGCTTACAGAACATTTTAAGGTGCACCGAAAAGATCATCATTCGCGCAGGGGATTGTTGAAATTAGTAGGTCAACGAAGACGTTTATTAGATTATCTCATACGTAAAGATTTAGAAAACTACAAAGGTCTTATTAAAGAGCTGGGAATTAGAAGATAACAATAAACGAAAGGAGGCAAAAACAGCTATTAATGATGTTTCCTTTCACGTAGATCTTACACCAAGATAAAAGACTTCTCTGTAGAGAAGAAACCTGGATCTTAATTTAATAGAATCTTCATGGTGAGCGAAGTCGAACCATGAAGTAAAAATGATGACTTACAGTTTTTCGTAGGAGAAAAAAATGGTTATAAGAAAAAGTATTGAATTAGAAGGAAGGACATTAACTATTGAAACAGGAAGAGTTGCCAAACAGGCTGATGGTGCAGCTGTAGTGCAGTATGGTGATACCGTTATTTTAGCTACAGCAGTAGCATCTAAGAATCCTTCAGAATACAGGGGTTTTTTCCCCCTTTCAGTAGAATATCGTGAAAAAGCATATGCCGCAGGGAAAATTCCAGGCGGTTTTTTCAAGAGAGAAGGAAGACCACAGGAGAAAGAGATTCTCAGTGCAAGACTTATAGATCGGCCCATACGGCCTCTTTTCCCCAAAGATTTTCCTTATGAGGTTCAGGTTATCATTACTATTCTTTCCTCGGACAAAGAGAATGATGCTGATGTACTTGGAACAATTGGTGCCTCTATGGCTCTTTCTCTCTCAAATATCCCGTTCGAGGGACCAATTGCAGCGGTTCGTGTTGGTAGATTGGGGGGCAGGTTTGTTATTAATCCTATCTTCTCACAACTGGAGACAAGTGATATGGATGTGGTAGTGGCTGCTTCAAATGAAGCTATTGCTATGGTGGAGGGGGAAGCTATTGAAATATCAGAGCAGGATATGCTGTCCGCTCTGGAGTTTGGGCACGAGAATATCAAAAAGATTATTAAACTTCAAGAAGAATTTATTGCTGAAATAAAGCCTGGAAAACGGCCAATGGAACCTGTTGAAATCGATCCTCAGCTTGTCGAAAAAGTTCGGAGCACAGCTCTGGAACAACTCCCCGCTGCACTGAATCTGCCGGGCAAAAAAGAACGACAAGAATCCACACAAAACGTACTTAGATCGATACAGGACTCATTGGCTGAGTCCTATCCTGAGCAGGAAATAAGCATCGAAGAAATTTTTCACGAAACGGAAAGAGAGATTGTCCGAAAAATGATTTTAGAAGATAAGAAACGGATAGACGGAAGAGGTTACGACGATATCAGGGATATTTCCTGTGAGATTTCTGTTCTCCCGCGCACTCATGGGTCGGCTCTCTTCACTCGTGGGGAAACACAGAGTCTTACTGTAACGACTCTTGGCACAAAAGTGGACGAGCAAAAAATCGAGGGTTTAGATGGTGAGTCTTGGAAGAGTTACATGTTACACTATAATTTTCCTCCTTTTAGTGTAGGAGAAGTAAAGTTTTTGAGAGGACCAGGCCGCCGCGAAATTGGACACGGTAACCTGGCAGAACGTGCCTTAAAACCTGTTATTCCGGCTGAAGAAGCTTTTCCTTACACAATTCGGATTGTATCTGATATTTTAGAATCCAATGGTTCATCTTCTATGGCAACTGTTTGTGCTGGTTCTCTCTCCCTGATGGATGCTGGAGTTCCTGTGAAATCTGCTGTTGCTGGTGTTGCTATGGGTCTGGTAAAAAAGGATGATAAGATTGCGATATTAACTGATATACTTGGTGAAGAAGATCACCTCGGGGACATGGACTTTAAAGTTGCAGGGACAAGGAACGGCATTACTGCATTCCAGATGGATATCAAAATTGCCGGGATTTCTTCTGATCTTCTGGAGGGGGCACTTGAAAAAGCACGCCTGGGACGACTGCGAATACTGGATACTATGGATGCTGCTATCAAGGTACCGAGAAAAGAAATTTCTCCTTATGCCCCCAGAATATTTGCCATGCGGGTTGACATTGATGATATTGGTCTTGTCATCGGCCCTGGTGGTAAGATGATTCGAGAAATCATTAAGAAATCAGGTGCAGAGGTCAACATTGAAGACGATGGAACCATCCAGATTGCCTCTGCTGATGAAAATGCGTGCAACATTGCTAAACGGATGATAGAAGCCATTGTTCAAAAACCAGTGGCCGGAAAAGTTTATAAGGGGAAGGTAAAGAAGATTACAAACTTTGGTGCTTTTGTGGAAATTTTACCAGGTAAGGAAGGACTTCTCCATATCTCAGAGATTGCACCTC
>CAZPNF010000204.1:0-4544 GCA_964587715.1 uncultured bacterium
GTTTCCTACACGCAAACGATAAAGGCCTTTGAATTCTCCTCTAAGCGCTTTGACGTTAGTCATATCTAATCCAGTACGGGATAACTCATCTATTTTTTCCTTTATTCTATTGTGGTAAGGATTGTGATCTTACGATACTGCTTTAAGGCCATCTCAGTTATTTTTATACAATAACTCACTTTATCGAATCCCAATCGAAAATTTTCCCTTCAGCCTTTTGCTTAATCCCTTCTTTTATGCTTAGGTAATCTTCCTCTTTTTGTAATATTTCAAGTGTTGGATCAATATTTTCTCTGTTATTTAAGAATCGTATAAAATCAAAGGCTTCTTTTAATTTTTCATCATCTAACAGAGCCGCTTCTTTGCTAATCTTTTGTATAATAATTGACTTATCCATTTTTAGCCTCGTTTTTCTACTTTAAGGTATTCTTTTATATACCACTTAAAAATACAATAATTAATGGCTGGAGTCAAGAACTTTTATGTCGTAATAAAACTTATCCGTGGTTTGTTCATTGGTAAATTTCCCACCAAGATTATCCTTGACAAAGTTCAGAAGAAATCGTATACTTTTTATATCTTCCTCAATCCAAGTATGGAAATCCGTAATGAAAAGATCGTACAAAAAAAGTCAACTGATTTTCTACATAATCCTCTGTGTATTTCTAAGTTTTCCGCTCGTGGGCTGCCGCATAGACCACGGTCTTGAGCCAATTAACAGCGGGATAGGTGGGAGGATATTTTTTAAAGGAGAAACCCCCCGACATACAGATGAAGTTCGAGTGGCTGTGGTGAAAGATTTTCCTCCACGCAGCATCAAGGAGCTTTTGTTCAGCGATATGATTGATTTTCGCAGTGATACTGCACAATACAAAATCTATCTTCCCGAAGGAAAATATAATGTCGTTGCAGTAATCTGGAAGGAGCATAACGAACCCTGGAATATTTCAAATATCATTGGACTTTACGGAGGGATTTTTCTGGGAGATAGGCTGATTCCAACCTTCAAACCGGTTGTCATTCCCGACAGTAAAACTTTCATTGATACCATAGATATAGCGGCTAATCTCAACCGCGTCAACCGAGATGCAAAAATCGAAGGTACAATTCATTTCATCGGATCCTGGCCTGAGAATACAGGAGTCATGGGTGTGGGCGCTTTTACCGAGATTCCAAAACAAGGCGACATTCTTGATTACTATTTCAAAAGTATCTTTATTGATTACACTATTTCAACTTTTGTTGAGAAAGCAGATTATCTGCTCAGGGTTCATTCTATTGATACTGTTAAGTATATTGCTGCTCTCTGGATTGATAATACTTTTGATATGAACACGATTCGGGACGTGGGTTTTTATGTTGACCCTTTTGATACTACCGGGACAGTACCAGGAACAGTTACAGTGCCCAAAGACTCAACTCTTAAAGGAATTGATATCACAGTCGATTTCTCAAAGCTGGGAAAAGATTGATATGAAAAAAATGTGGATAATTTTGTTTCTTTTCTCCTTCATGTTATGTTTCCCTCTTTATCCCCAGGTCTCAGGTTCAATAACAGGATTTGTCCTCGACGAAAAAACGCAGAAACCACTTGCCAGTGTCAATATTGTAATTGATAAAACTGTTCTCGGGGCAAGCAGTGATAAAGATGGAGTTTTTACAATTCGACGGATCTCTCCAGGTGTTTACACTCTCAATATTTCCATGATGGGTTATAGAAGTAAAAGGATTAAAAATGTTTCAGTCCAGAGAGGTAAAACAGCCCATATAAAAATTCTCCTCGAAAGAACGGTTATCGCCATAAATCCTGTTGTGGTTACTGCAGTGAAACATTCCCAGTCTTTGAACAGTTCCAACCAGGCAGTTGATGTTGTAACGAGTTCCAATATTCTTCAGAAGCAGAGTCGCAGTCTGGAGGAGGCAATGTTTTCTCTCTCAGGTGTTTACTTTAACGAAGAAAATATTAGTATCAGGGGATCTTCAGGTTACAGTGTTTATAATGTCGGGAGTTGTGTACTTTTAATGATAGACGGCGTTCCTGTCCTGACATCTGATCTGAGAGCTATTAACTGGGGCATGATTCCGCTGCTCGATGTGGATCGTGTTGAAATCGTCAAAGGAGCTGGTTCTGCTCTATACGGTTCTTCTGCCATGGGTGGTGTGGTAAATATCATTACAAAAAGACCTTCTCCCCGGGGACACCTTGAGATGCGTACTTTTGTCGGAATCTACGATCATCCCTATTATAAAGAATGGCGGTGGACAGACAAAACACTCCACTATGAGAAGGCCGACCTTGCCTACAGCCAACAGCTCGGACCTCTTGGTTTCCGGATTTCTTTTTCCCGCAGTGTTTCTACGGGATACATGGAGAACAACGATTCACATCAGTGGAATGGTACTGGCAAGTTTGTTTACACTTTGCCAGACCATTCCTGTCTTGACCTTTATGCTTCCTGGATGCAGGAGACAAGAGGAGGATTCATACAGTGGCTCAATCAAAACAGCCCCTTTGAAGTTCCTCCATTCAACAAGAAGGACAAAATTAGCTACAAGATGATGAATTTCTATCTTCAGTATCATCTTCCCATTTCTTCCCGGTTTGGTTTAAGGTTCCGTCTCTCCAACCTGATTTCCACTATGGGGAATCAACTCACAGCCTACTCTCCTGGAGCTTTCAGACCCGGGAAAGGTTTTGGCTGGGAAGTTCAGGCAGATTGGATTCCTGCAGTTCTGCACCACCTCACTTTCGGAAATGAATTTCGCCGGGATATTTCTGGTTCGCAGTATTTCGGGAATCACAGAGGATATTCCATCTCTCCCTACATTCAGGATGAATGGACGATTTTCCCCAATCTTACTTCTACTTTTGGTGTTCGATTGGATCGTCATGTCCTGATTGGAGAAAAACCTAATATTCACATCAGCCCGAAATTTGGCTTAAACTACATTCCATTTGCCGGAACAGTAGTAAGAACAAGTACGGGAAGTGGATTTCGTGCAGCAACAGTATTTGAAAAATACATAAAGGCAGATTATTCAGGTTTCAATGTTATTCCAAATCCCGAATTAAAACCAGAACGTTCCTGGTTCTGGGATATTGGTCTCAGACAGAATTTTATGAAAAACGGTCATGTGGAGTTTTCCCTCTTCCGATCTGACTACTGGAACATGATAGAGCCTGTTGTGAATTTCTTAGGGACGATTCAGTTTCAGAATTATATCAGGGCAAGGATATCCGGGATCGAACTCAGTACAGAATCGTGGTGGTGGCATCAGCGCATAAGTCTCTCTGGTAATCTCACCCTGTTAGACCCGAATGACATCCACCGCAACGAGACTCTTCCATACAGGCCGAAGGTCTCCTGCAGCCTCAGAGGGATTTTTCGCACAGGACCGGTATCATTTCAGGCAGAATACCGATACGCAAGCCGCATAGAAAAAGTCGAGATTAACCCATTGGACCCGCGTGTTCCGCTTAAGCTCCTTTATTTGAGAACACAGTTTAAGTGGAAGAATTTTATTTTTCAACTTGCTGTTAACAATGTTCTTAATTACTATTATACTCAAGTAGAGCGAAGAATGGGGGAGGTGAGGAATGTATCGGTGGGTATGCTGATGGATTTTGGGGATTAAATTACTTTAAGGGTGTATCAAAAGTGTTTTTTAACCGCAGAGTTCGCAAAGTTCGCAAAGAATTAGCTATTTATGATAATACAGAAAGAACTTCTGCCAGCTTCAGAATCGGACTTGGTATTTTTGGTAAAACGGATAGATGAGAATGTGGATACTTATAGTCTTTACAACAGAATAACCGGTACGAGAGCAAATATATTTTTAGGATTTTATTTTTGAGTTATATGGGTTTTACGGGAATCTTTGTGCTCATCGGTTTTGCTCACGTTTTGGGCCATTGAGGAATTAAAAAATAGCTTGCCTTAGGAAACAATTTTGTGTTATATTGTTTCCTAAGAGAAACAATATGAATACTGAAGTATTTAAAAACATCATTGCAGAATGGTTGGAGGAATGGAAACTGCCTTCGATGATCAGGCGAGAAACACCGACTATTGATCTGAAAAACCTTTCTGATATTCTGGCCATTGTGGGGCCGCGCCGCGCAGGCAAAACCTATTACATGTACGAGCTTATTGGTGATTACCTGAAAGAAGGTGGATTCCCGGAAGTGGTGAAACGCGATATAGTGAGGGAAAAACGGGAGCTCCTCCAGAGTTACTACCGTACACTCTTCTATCGTGACCTTATAGAACGGTACAGCATTAGTGCAACTTGCAGGGCAGCAAAAAAACGATCTCCAATTACCTTCAATATCTCAGGGATGCCTTTTTTGTGATCTTGAATGATAAGTTTGATTTTTCCCCGCGTAAACGTTTGATGAATCCGAAAAAGGTCTATCTTTTCGATGTAGGTTTTGGTTTTCTGTCTACGACTTTTTCAGAGAATCGTGGAAGATTTCTTGAGAATATTGTTGCTGTTGAGCTTTATAGACGGAGAGTGGAGATGTTTTATTCTAAAAACAGGCA
>CAZPNF010000205.1:0-4535 GCA_964587715.1 uncultured bacterium
ATGATGTTGTTATGAATGAATTATAAAGTACGCATTTTCGTGAAGAACCTTTTTTCTATTCTATTTTGGTATATTCTCTGGCTGTGGGAATAACCTTTTTTATTATGGTGGTAACAGATACAGAACATGCACCGGTGTCGGGTACAGCTTTTGGTGTAGCCATAACAGGTTTCTCCTGGAATGTGGGGGTTGCTGTGATGACAGCTGCTGTTGTGCTCTCATTGATTCACCATTTCTGTAAAGCCTATATCAGAGATCTGATATGATTTTTTACCTCCTGCAGCGGCAGAGCCATTTCTTCTTCCTGCAGAGGCTCATGCCCCTGCAGGACAGGAAAGCATGTCTCTGCGAGAAGTTCCAATGAAATCGGAACGACGAAGTCGAAGATGCGCCGTGGCGTGCAGTGCCCTTGAGGGTTATCTCTGCACTGAAGGGCAATGCATCCCATAAAGGGGATGCGTTCCGGACAATGGTTGTCATTCTGAGTCCCGATAAAATCAGGAGGACGAATTTAGGGTGGGGAGATATTGGAATAAACGATGAGAGCAGTGGCTCTCATCTACCCACCTGTAACTCCATAACACCCCTTATGCTGAGACCGTAGAGACGCATAATTATGCGTCTCTACTTTATTTTTGTCAACGCGCTTTCCACCAAAAAATAAAAATCTTCTGGATATTAACATTTTTTTTTCTTACCTTTAAAGTCATTTAGTTAGTGATAATCTAAAGAAACACATGTTTATTGGAGGAAACAAATGGTAAATAATCTCTTTTGGTTTGTTCCTGCAGGTTCTATTCTTACACTAATTTTTGCCTGGATATTTTTCAAACAGGTGATGAGGGAAAGTGAAGGTTCTGAGAAAATGGCAAGTATTGCAGCCTATGTTCGGAAAGGAGCAATGGCTTATATTAAACAGCAGTATAAGGTTGTTGCAGTTGTTTTCATTATCTTAAGCGGCATTTTTGCTTTTCTTGCCTACGCACTTCATCTCCAGAATCCATGGGTGCCAGGTTCATTTCTAACGGGTGGATTCTTTTCCGGTCTTGCTGGTTTTTTTGGTATGAAGACAGCAACATACGCCTCTGCTAGAACAACACAGGCTGCAAAAAAATCATTAAACAGTGCTTTAAGAATTGCATTTCGGAGTGGTGCTGTTATGGGCCTGGTAGTTGTTGGGCTTGCACTTCTTGACATTTCTATCTGGTTTACTGTACTAAATTTTGTCTATCCCCCGGCTCATGCTGGAGGTCATAATTTGGTCATTATTACTACCACTATGTTAACCTTTGGTATGGGTGCTTCTACTCAGGCTCTTTTTGCTCGTGTAGGCGGAGGGATATTTACCAAGGCTGCAGATGTTGGAGCTGATTTAGTTGGTAAGATCGAGGCTGGAATACCGGAAGATGATCCTCGTAATCCAGCGACCATTGCGGATAACGTTGGTGACAATGTAGGTGATGTTGCGGGGATGGGGGCCGACTTATATGAATCTTACACAGGTTCTGTTCTGGCAACGGCAGCTCTTGGTGCTGCTGCATTTCTATCAAATCCAGCAGTACAGTTCAAAGCTGTCATTGCACCGATGTTGATTGGAGCTGTTGGTGCTGTGCTTTCTATTGTAGGAATCTTTGCGGTACGAACCAAGGAGGGTCTCAGCCAGAAGAATCTTCTCGGAGCATTGGGGAGAGGTGTGAATCTCAGTTCTGTTTTAATTGTTATCTTTTCTTTACTTATTCTTAAGTTATTAAATATTCCAAATGCCTGGGGTATCTGGGGCTCAATCGTTTCAGGACTGTTAGTTGGTATTGGAATTGGTAAATCAACGGAGTATTTTACATCCCATTCTTATAAACCAACACAATCTATTGCAGATAGTGCCAAAACAGGTGCGGCAACGTTGATAATTTCCGGGATAGGGACAGGTATGCTTTCTACGGCTGTTCCTGTTTTGTTAATAGTTACCGGCACTATTTTCGCCTATCTCTTTGCCTCAGGGTTCGATTTCGCCAATGTAAGTAAAGGTCTTTATGGTATAAGTATTGCCGCTGTGGGCATGCTCTCTACGCTGGGTATTACTCTGGCCACAGATGCATACGGTCCTGTAGCAGACAATGCCGGGGGTAATGCTGAAATGAGTGGACTGGATGAAGAAGTCCGCCGCCGAACTGATGCTCTTGATGCTCTTGGTAATACTACTGCTGCAACGGGGAAGGGTTTTGCCATCGGTTCAGCAGCTCTTACAGCATTGGCACTTCTGGCCTCCTATATTGAAGAAGTTAAAGTTGGTCTTATCAGAATCGGGAAAGTTGTCCTTGATTTAGGAAACGGCCATACAGTACAGACCAGTGTTGCTACTCTCAAAGATTTTATGACTTACTATAATGTAACTCTTATGAATCCAAAAGTCCTTATGGGGATGTTCATAGGATCTATGATGGCCTTTGTCTTCTGCGGCCTTACTATGAAAGCTGTGGGACGTGTTGCCAGTAAGATGGTGGATGAGGTTCGACGCCAGTTTAGAGAAATCAAAGGTATTCTTGAAGGCAAGGCTCAACCTGATTATGCACGCTGTGTGGAGATTTCCACAAAAGGGGCACAACACGAAATGATGCTGCCGTCATTTCTTGCTATTATTGCTCCGGTTGTTGTTGGAGCTATATTTGGTGTTCCCGGTGTTATGGGCTTACTCGTTGGAGCTCTTGTATCTGGTTTTGTTCTGGCAATTTTTATGGCTGATACTGGCGGTGCCTGGGACAATGCGAAAAAATATATAGAAGCCGGGCACTTAGGGGGAAAAGGATCGGAAGCGCACAAAGCAGCCATTGTGGGAGATACGGTTGGTGACCCTTTTAAGGATACTTCAGGTCCAAGTCTCAATATTCTGATCAAACTCATGAGTATGGTTTCGATTGTGGTTGCTGGTATTACTGTGGCTTTTTCTTTGCTCTGACCTTGAAAAAAATTCGAGTATCGAAGCACGGGACACATTTTTTTTTCGCATTTTGAGTTTCTTATCCTTCGCTGCTATATTCAATGTGCCTCCATTTTCTAAAAAATAATCCAGACTGTTGTGAATTTATTCTTGCACAAATTATTTTCTTACGTTATATTGTTTATGTAAGAAAGGAGGTGCGATATGGATAAAATTTTATCTGCTCGGGTCGATGAGTCTGTTATCAGGCGGATAGGTAATTTATCCCGTATGATGAATACGACAAAAAAGAAGATTATTGAGAATGCGATAAAAATGTATGCATCAAAAATCGAAGAAGAAAAGAAACAGGACATTTTAGATCAAACTTTCGGTGCATGGCAGAGGGAAGAATCTACCTCTGAAACGGTTCGAAAGGTCAGAGAAACATTTCAACAGGCTATGTTAAGGCATAAGAAATGAGAGCATATATTGATTCTAACATATTGATTTGGCATCTCAGAGGAGAGCGAA
The DNA here is from genome assembly GCA_964587715.1 of uncultured bacterium. Taxonomy (GTDB): domain Bacteria; phylum Zhuqueibacterota; class QNDG01; order QNDG01; family DSAB01; genus CAYYPT01. Next base: position 3,449 of record CAZPNF010000205.1, read on the forward strand.
AAGCATTGAACTTTCTAAAAAAGATTCGTGCTAAAAGTGAATATGAACTATGGATAGGTGCGATGCAGCGGGCAGAAGTTGTATTTTTCATGCGTCTTGAAGAAATAGAGACAACCATGCTATTCCTTTCTCAATTTAAAACAGCACCAGTGGATCAAAACATTGTAGACAAAGCTGCCGATCTTTATCGTAGATGGCATCCTACACATGGTATGGATACTAATGATGCATTGCTTGCCACCACTGCAATTCATACAGGTGGTGTCATATTTTCTCTCAATGTAAAGCATTATCCAATGCCCGAAGTACATGTAGAGAAAGCATGGTGAGATCCAGGATATAAGACTACAAATACCAGAATGTTTTGGAGTCCATTGTGAAAGGAACTGCTCTTATAACAGGGGGTGCTAAGAGAATCGGTCGGGCAATTGCTCTTGGTTTAGCAGATGAAGGATTCAATATCGCTCTTCATTACAGCTCTTCTCCCAAAGAGGCTGAAAAAACAGCTGGAGAGATAGAAAAAAAAGGCGCTCTCTGTCATCTCTTTTGTGCTGATTTCAATAAGATGGATGAGGTCTCTTCCCTGATCCCGTCCGTATTTGAAAGATTCCCTGACTGCAATCTCTTAATTAATAATGCCTCTATTTTCCAACGTGCACGGTTGATGGATACAGATGAGGAGCTTTTCAATCGTTATTTTAATATTAATTTTAAAACGCCGTTCTTCCTCTCTCGCGACTTTGCGCAACACTGCAGAAATGGTCACATTATAAATATCCTTGATACAAAAATTTCCAGGAATCTCACAGAATACTTTGTCTATACTTTAACAAAGAAAGCTCTCTACGAATTTACCTTGATGGCTGCAAAAGAGCTTGGCCCAAAGATTCGTGTTAACGGTGTATCGCCAGGTTTGATTCTTCCTTCTTCAAAACAGAAGAGAGAAGATTTTGAAAGAATGGGCGCACGAATTCCACTGCAAAGAACGGGGAATACAGATAGTGTGGTTTCGGCTGTACGTTTTCTTATTGAGAACGAATTTATTACAGGAGAAGTTATTTTTGTTGATGGAGGAGAACACCTCGGA
>CAZPNF010000206.1:0-4528 GCA_964587715.1 uncultured bacterium
TTCTTTTCATTTTATTGCTATATAAAAGGTTTAATGTTGGTTTACCTTATAATTTTTATCGTTCTTCTTTTACTTGTGATAGTTCAATCTACTCTGGTTCCTCTTATTGATGTCAAAGGAATCACACCCGATCTAATTCTGATTTTTATAGTTTACTGGAGCTGTCCTAACGGCAGGAGACAGGGGGTTGCCTGGGGTTTTCTTGGTGGAATACTCCAAGATTTAGCACTTGGAACCACAGCAGGAATTTTTGCTCTCTCCAAATCTTTGGCATGTTATTTAGCCTTTTCGTTCCCGCGGAATTGTCAGAGAAGTGATACTCTGCTTATGGGTATAGTGCTCTTTGTGGCAGCTTTTGTCCATCAGATAATTTATTTTATTTTTGTCAGCACAAAGTCGGCAGCAGGCTTTTTTGCTTTGTTTTTAAGATACGGCATTCCCTCAGTTTTTTACACCGCGTTTCTGGGGATTCTTATCTACGGTTTTGTGGAATGGTGGAGAAAACGTAAGGGGGCAAGATAGATAGTGTCTCTGGAAATGTTACAGCAGAATAGACTTCTATTCTTAAAGCGTGTTCTTATTTTTCTTTTTTCTCTTCTTTTCCTCCGCGGTTTTCAGCTTCAGGTTTTGAGAGGTTCTGTTTACAAAGAATGGTCGGAGAAAAACCATGTCAGGCAGATACCCGTTGTTGCACCCCGGGGATTTGTCTTTGACAAAGAAGGACAAATTCTGGTAAAGAATCGTCCGAGTTATTCTCTTTTTGTCGTTCCATATGAATTTAGAAAAAATCCTGCAGATCAGGAGATAATTTCCTCTCTTCTCGGGATTTCAATAGAAGAAATCGACGCCCGTATTGATAAAGTAGGAGGAGGGCCTTTTACTCCTGTTCGTCTAATCCAGAATATGGATTTTGCCACGCTATCCGTTGTTGAAGAAAATCGTACTGATTTGCCAGGTATTTTCTACCAGATTGAACCTGTGAGAACGTATCCCTCCAATGTGAGAGCCAGTCATGTAATAGGATACTGTGGTGAGATCAGTTCTACGGAACTGAATTCTCTGAAGGATCGAGAGTATCGTCGGGGTGACATTATAGGGAAAAGTGGGGTGGAAGGAAGTTATGATAATATACTTAGAGGAGAAAGGGGATACAAATACGTTGAAGTGGATGTTAAGGGTAGGGAGGCCGGAAATTTTGGTGGGAGGAGGGATATTCCACCAGTACCCGGTAGAGATATTATGTTAACGCTCGACAGAAATCTTCAGGAGTTTGTAGAAAATCTTTTGGATGGCAAACGAGGAGCGGCAATTGTGATGGATCCCAGAAACGGTGATATACTGGCAATGGTTAGTAAACCTGATTACAGTCTTGAACCTTTTGCCAAGGGGCTTCCTTCTGCTGTCTGGGAAAGATTACGAACTGACCCCGATAAGCCCTTTCTTAATAGAGCTATTCAGGCTCAACTTCCACCTGGTTCTACTTATAAATTGGTTTTGACAACTGCTGCTCTGGAACAGCGTATTATTGATCCTGAGGAAAAAGTGTTTTGTAACGGATATTTTATGCTGGGGAAGAAACTTTTTCACTGCTGGAAACCACAGGGTCACGGTTCTGTGAATCTTTTAGATGCGATTGAGGTTTCATGCAATGTTTTCTTTTGCCAGCTTGGGTTAAGGACAGGAATAGACCCACTGGCAAAATACGGCAAACTGTTTGGTTTTGGATCGCTTACTCGTGTAGATCTGGCGGGTGAGAGTAAAGGGCTTTTGCCTGATCGAGGATATTTGAACAAGAAATATGGGAAAAGAGGATGGGGTAAAGGTATGATTGTAAACCTTTCTGTGGGTCAGGGCGATATTTTAGTAACTCCGATTCAGATGGCTAAATTGGCTTCTATAATAGCGATGGATGGAAAATTCACTGTCCCCCACGTTGTACTATCTATTAAGGGTCAATCTTCTGGTATATGGAAGAAAAAAGCTTTCCACCCGGAACAAATTGGAGGAATATCCCCAAAAGTTTTTCAGATATTGAAGGAAGGTATGTACAGAGTTATAAACTACCCTAATGGAACAGGCAGGGCAGCTCGTGTTCCGAATATCGAAGTTTGTGGTAAGACTGGAACAGCACAGAATCCTCAGGGTGAGCCTCATGCCTGGTTTGTGGGCTTTGCACCTCGTGAAATGCCGAGAATAGTAGTTGCGGTAGTTGTTGAAAATGGGGGAAGTGGTGGTGGAACTGCTGCTCCAATAGCAGGTATGATCTTGCGTTATTTTTTCCGGAAGGGAACAATTTCTTGAGAGGGCGTTTCAAAAATTTTTCCATAGATTATCCCATGCTAAGCACAACGATTGGTCTTGTTATTGTCGGACTGATCTGTTTGTACAGCGCTACCAGTGGAAACAGCCAGCCCATACTGAAAACAGATTTTGGTAAACAGATTATCTGGTCTTTAATAGGGCTTCTGGTTTTTATGTTTTTTCTTTTTATTCCACTCAAGGTATTCTCCCGGAGCAGTTATATTCTTTATGGAATTTCGTTGATACTTTTAGTAGTGGTTTTCTTTGGTGGTTCCTCAGGAGTCCACCGTTGGATTGTGATCGGTCCCTTTCAATTTCAACCTTCTGAACTATCCAAAGTGGCAACTCTCCTGGCACTGGCTCGTTATTTTTCCCAACAGAGAGAGAATGTTATTGGCTGGAAAGAGTTTTCAATTGCAACTTGTTTAGGGATTATACCTCTACTTCTGGTGTTAAAAGAACCAGATCTTGGGACTGCTTTAGTTTTTTTTGTGCTGCTGGCTGTTATGGTAATCTGGGCTGGCATTAAATGGAAGTGGGTTGTTTTAGGAATTAGTGGATTATGTTTTGGTTTAGGATTTTTTGCCCCTGCAGTCTGGGCCAAACTGGAACCCTATCAGCAGCAGCGGATACTCATTTTTTTAGGAATGAAATCTGATCCCCATGGTGCGGCTTATCAGCTTATTCAATCAAAAGTGGCTATTGGATCAGGTGGGATATTGGGAAAGGGATTTCTCCACGGTTCCCAGACTCAACTTAGATTTTTACCGGAGCAGCATACTGATTTTATCTTTTCTGTTTTGGGAGAAGAATTCGGTTTTATTGGTATTACAATTGTGTTGAGTCTCTTTTTGTTTCTATTCTTTAGAATGCTTTTTTTAGCAAAAACAGCAAGGGATCGATTTGCAAGTTTTGTTGTGGTGGGGGGTGTGTCAATTTTGTCTTTCCAGTGTGTGGTGAATGTTGGAATGACAGTTGGGTTGTTTCCGGTAGCAGGATTACCTCTTCCGTTCCTGAGCTATGGGGGTTCCTCTTTTTTAATGTCTATGAGTCTGGTAGGATTGGCAGCCAATGTTTCTGGGCGACGATATGAGTATTAATTAAAAAGCCTTGATTTTTTTAACTATTTTCAATAAATTATAGAAACTAAAACTTGTTGAATAACCAACAGAGGAGGGTGGGGTCATGCAAAAGAAAAAACGTAGAGGTTTTGTTCTTGCCTTTTGTTTTATTCTCGGAGTAACATGGTTTATCGGATGTGCTACTACAGAGAAATCTGCACAAAAGGAAACACCTGCAGGGGAAGTTGCTGATATTAATCAGCTTTTAGGGCTTGCAGATAAAAAAGCGAGTAAAGAAACGACCGATAAAAAAACAGGGAAGAATGAGACAATCCCAGAAGATGAGGTGCTGAAGTTATTAGGGGTGTCGGAGAAGGGGAAAGCAACTCCTACAAAAACAGAGACCAAAAAGCCCAGTTTGGAAAACGAAGTTCAATCTTTAGAGTCAAAAGAGGCGGTTCTTGCTAACAAGGAGAAAACTCTTAAAGAGAAAGTCGCTCAACAAGAGAAAAAAATTTCTTCGATAGAGAGTTCCACTAAAAAAACGGCTCCTGCATGGAAATCCTCTTCCTTCTCTGAAAGATACCAGGAGGCTCGTCAGGATTATTTGAACCGCCATTACAGAGAAGCCATACAGAAATTCGAAGCTCTCCTCGATATAGATGCACAGAACAGTCTCTCAGACAATTGCCAGTACTGGATTGGAGAATGTTACTATGGTTTAGGTAATTACCAGCAAGCTGCTATTGCATTTGAGAAGGTTTTTTCTTTTTTTCAATCCAACAAGGATGATGCAACTCAGTTGAAATTGGGACTTTGTTACATGAGGTTGAATGATAAAAAAAGAGCAAAAGCAGAATTTCAAAAGCTTATCGATGATTATCCTACAAGTGAATTTGTTAGTATTGCCAGACGTTTGGTTGCTAAGATCGGGGAATAAATGACTTCATATGTACGGTGTTTTAAGAGAGAACTGGTATACTCTGTTTTCCCCTGTTTACTTTTTCTCTTTAAAAGTGTTAGTTCTCAAGTGGGGAATTTATGAAGGAAAAACTCAAGCTGCTGCTGGTTTTTCCAGAAATAGCTCCTTTTGCGAAAACCGGAGATCTGGGAGAGGTGGGTGGTACTTTCCCAAAGGCATTAAAGGAAATGGGGCATGATGTACG
>CAZPNF010000207.1:0-4511 GCA_964587715.1 uncultured bacterium
TTTAATTTTCTGTAAAGCGTCCTCTCCCCAATCCCAAGGGCTTTAGCTGCTTTGTGTCTGTTCCCTCTGTAGTATTTAAGCGCTTTTTCTATCTGCGTTTTTTCCATTTCTTTTAATGCAAATATCGGTTCACTTCTGGATTGCTCTGTTTCGTGCGGTATTTCAGTTTGAATAGGGAGATTGAAATTGCTTCCTCTGAGTGTTTGAGAACTACTTCCAAGGATAAAAGAACGGATCTCCTCAATCATCATTTTAATATCGAGGAGAGTTCTGTAAATGAGTTCTCGTTCGGCCTGATCAGTGGTTTTGTGAACAATTACTGGAAGATTGGGACTGGACTCAACTTTTTCGCCGATGTGTTTTTCTAATGTTGGTTGATCGATCAACCGACCTTTCTCCAGTATGATAATCCGTTCAATAAGATTTCGCAGCTCTCGTATATTCCCCGGCCAGGAACAGTTTTCCATGAATTTAAATGCATCTTCAGTGAAACCCTGAAACGGAATGTTATTGCTAAGGCAAACTTCTTCTGCAAACCGAACAGCTAAGAGGCGAATGTCCTCTTTTCTTTTCCTGAGAGGGGGGATAAAAATTCTAACCGCATTAAGTCGATAAAAAAGATCTTTTCTGAATTCTCCTTTATTTACAGCTACTTCTAAGTTTTTGTTAGTGGCTGCCAGAACTCTTACGTCGACTCGTATAGTTTTTGTTCCTCCAACCCGCATGAATTCTCTTTCTTCCAGGACACGAAGAAGTTTTACCTGAGTTCCCAGAGGCATTTCTCCAATCTCATCTAAAAATATTGTTCCTCCGTGTGCCAGTTCGAAGTATCCTTTTCTCGTTTCTACTGCACCGGTGAAAGAACCTTTTTCGTGACCAAATAGTTCGCTTTCAAGAATTCCTTCGGGAATTGCACCGCAGTTTACAGTGAAGAGAGGTTTATCTCTCCTGGGGCTGAGTTTGTGAATCGCTCTTGCAACCATTTCTTTACCAGTACCACTTTCACCTGTAATGAGAACAGTAATATTTGTTGGCGCTACCTGTTTGATACTTTCCAGAACCTGTAGAAAAGGTTCAGACTTTCCTATCAACCCCAGACTTTCCGGCAGCTTATTCCCCCTATTTGTGTTCTTCCCCTCTCTCATTTAGACCTCGATCACATATCTGTGAAATAAAACTCTCATGCTCATCCCTGCCTCTTCTGGAAAAATTCCACTGTACGTTTCAGTCCCTCTTCTAAATCAATCTCGGGTTTCCACTCCAACATTTTTTCTGCTTTTTGAAAACTGATTACGCTTTTTCTCTGCTCTCCTTTTTTGGCTGGTCCGTGATTTTCCTCTACGTTTTTCTTAGTTAGTTTGTTGAGAAGTTGAAAGATATTGTTAACATCTGTTTCAATACCTGTCCCAATATTGAAAATTTCATTCTTATTGAATGTTAATGCTTTTAAGTTTGCCCGTACCACATCGCCAACGTATACGTAATCTCGTGTCTGTTTTCCGTCACCATTAATTATTGGCTGTTCTCCTGAGAGTAGTTTATAAGTAAAGATGGCGACGACACCAGCTTCGCCCAGAGGATTCTGGCGAGGTCCATAGACGTTTGAGTAGCGCAAAACTACGTAACTTAATCCAAATTCATGTTCATAATAAAAAAGATACTTTTCTGTGGTGAGTTTTGTGATACCGTATGGGGAAAGAGGATTTGTTGGATGAGTTTCATCACACGGAAAAACTTCTTGTTCTCCATATACTGCTCCCCCTGTTGAAGCAAAAAGAACCTTTTTTACTCCGAAACGAGTCCCGAGCTGAAGTAAATTCAATGTTCCCAAAATATTTGTTTCAGCATCAAAAATTGGATCAGCTACAGACATTCGGACATCCATCTGTGCCGCGTGGTGACAAATTATATCGGGTTTTTCCTGCTCAAAAACTTTTTCCAGCTCTTTAGCTTTGATATCCATAAGATAAAACTTTGCTTCTGGATTTACATTTTCCATTCGGCCCATTCTAAGGTTGTCCACAATTACAACCTCGTGGCCTGCGTTGAGAAAACCGTCAACGAGATGAGAACCAATAAATCCAGCGCCGCCTGTAACGAGTATTTTCAAAATTATCCTCCTTAAGCCCGCTGTTCTTTTACAACTCTATTCTTCAGTGTTCCAAAGCCCGTGATAGTAATTTCTATAACATCACCGTGTTTAATCGGAGAGACTCCCTGAGGGGTTCCAGTGGATATAATATCGCCGGGAGAAAGCGTCATAAACCTGGATATGTAAGAAACTATTTCTGGAATCTTAAAAATCATTTCTGAAGTAGAAGCTCGCTGATGCTCTTTGCCGTTTACAGTAAGGCTGATTTCGAGTGCATGTGGGTCTGCTACTTCATCAGCAGGGATTAGAAATGGCCCAACAGGACAAAATGTATCCAGGCTTTTGGATCTAAACCATGGGTTGCTGTGGCCAATGTCATTTTTCTGCATTGCTCGGGCAGTAACATCGTTCAGGATTGTGTAACCAGCTATGTATGACATCGCTTCTTCTTCAGAGATATTTTTTGCTTTTTTACCAATAATCAGAGCCAGTTCTGCCTCATGATCAACCCGGTCCTCAAGCCAGTGTGGGATAACAATATCTGCTTCGTGTGAAGTGATGGCAGATGGAGATTTTGCAAAGAAGATTGGTTCTTTTGGTATTTCATGCTTAAGTTCTTTGGCGTGTGCACGGTAGTTCCTGCCCAGTCCAATAATCTTGGACGGCCGTTCAATGGGCGGATTGTAATAAAATTCTGACTTAAGCTGTAATCTCTCTTCTCTGGAATGTACCCACGGCTCGGATAAGACCTTTTTTATCGTGCTCCCTGAGCAATATCCCATTTCAACGAATAATTGAAGAAAGTTAAGAGATACAGGCTGCCGTACGCCTTTTGCGTGCTGGTATGTGTCAAATGCCTCAGTGAAATTGAAAATTCCTTCTTCGGTTTCAACTCCTATACCTGTTTTTTCTTTTGTTGAAAAGGAAAAAAGTTTCACTTCAAATTCCTCCATTTTAAGAATCTCAAAGTCTATTTGATCTCTCATCTATATATGATAATTATCTCTATTGATTTTATCAAGATAAAAATATAAAATTAGTAAAAAATTTTAGATCGTTATTGAGATAACCGGTATATAACAAATATGTTTCTTACAACAAAAAACCAGAGAGGGAATATACCTTCGGCAACGGAAAAAATTATTGAAATTTTGAGATAAATAAAGTATATTAGAAAGCATATTAAAAAAAATAAAAATGTGAACGATAAAAATGACAAAAGAAGAACACATCAATTATTGGTGTGAAAGTGCTAAACACGATCTTGAATCTGCCGAAAGCATATGTGATTCTGGAAGATATGATTGGTGTTTATTTGTGGCCCACTTAGCCTTAGAGAAATTATTAAAAGCGATATTTGTTGATAGAAATGATAATAATATGCCCCCAAGAGTTCATAACCTTGTAAGATTGGCAGAGTTGTCAAAAATAGATCTAGATGACGAGCAGAAATTCTTTTTAGACAAAATAAATGATTTCAATATTCAGACACGGTACCCGGACTATAAATTGGAGTTTTATAAACTATGCAATGCAGAATATGCGAACGAATATTTGGCTAAAATCAAGGAGTTTTATGTATGGCTCAACTCCCTGCTAAAATAAAGGATACTATCGAGAGCTATCTTCGCGCATTAAACCTCAATAATATTTCAATAAAAGAAGCAATACTTTTTGGTAGTTATGCACGAGGGAATTATTGTGAATGGAGTGATATTGATATTGCTCTAGTTTCTGATCTATTTGTAGGGAATCTAATCGATGATAAGGACAAGATAAGAAGGATCACGCTGTCAATTAGTAGCAAAATAGAAGTAATTCCCTTTTCTCCTGATGATTTTAATTTACAAAATCCATTTGTGAAAGAAATTTTGGCAACAGGCATAAGGCTGCTTTAATTTTCGCTCTGGAAGCTGCTCCTTTACTTACTTCAAATAATAATAAGTATAAAACGGATATGCTTTTTACGAGAAAAGCTGAAGAAGAACACTTCTAATAGCAGAGGAGACATTGTAACAATCAAGGGGGATATAAAATCTCGGAGTGCATCGCCTCAGGAGTACATTGCCTTTATGGAATGCACTTATCCATCCTGATTTCATCGCTCCTCGCAGAGACATGCTGGATGGTTGTCTTTGCGAGGAGTCCCGATCTTTCCCTGTAAACTTTATATAGAAGATCGGGACGACGACGCAATCTCCTTTCGGTAATGCCAATATACTCAGGCACAGAGAAGCCGTAAGGAAACTGTACACCACTGTGCATCTTCGACTTCGGTATCCCGATCACCTTTAGTCATAGTTTTTCCCTTTTTCAGAAAACTTCAGGAAAATACTTGCATGGATTATTTTTTTTGTATATATTCTAGCGAAGCTTTGCCTCAAACCGACGAGAAGTACACAAATGATTTTTTTTGTGT
>CAZPNF010000208.1:0-4491 GCA_964587715.1 uncultured bacterium
CTACTTATTTGATTGCCTTAGGAAAAGAAAAGTACGCATTAATCGGATGAGCCATAATTAAGTTAGGTGGTGATTTGAGAAATTATTTGCAATTAAGGAGATTAATTTGTATAATATTTCTCGAAAGTGCTGTAGATAACATTTTGGAGAAATATAATGAGGCTTATGGAGTTTAAAGAAAAGTTAAAACCATTCCATGTTTTTTCTCTGAGCGAAATAAAAAAAATAGATAGTAATTTTCAGCTAAGGAGATTGAATGAATGGCAGAAAAAGGGATATATAAAAAAAGTTATTAGAGGGTATTATATTTTCTCGGATTTGGAGTTAAAAGAAAATGTTTTATTTGAAATTGCCAATCGGATTTATAAACCTTCTTATATTTCTCTTGAAATTGCATTGGCATACTATTCATTTATACCTGAAAGTGTTTACATGATTACTTCAGCTTCCAGCCGGAAGACTTACCGATTCTCTACATCAATTGGTATGTTTGCATATAGAAGGATTAAACCGTGCTTGTTTTTTGGTTATAACCTGATTGAATATGATAACAGATTTTTTAAAATAGCCAGCCCAGAAAAGGCCATCTTAGACTATTTCTATCTAAATCCGCATATTAAATCCGAAGATGATTTTGAAAGTCTCCGTATTAATCCAGAGTTATTCTGGAAACATATTGATAAAGATAAGCTCTTATCTTTTTTGGAGAGATTTGCTCAAAAGCGGTTGGCTAAAACAATAAATTCATTTTTGGAGTTTATAAGAAATGCTTGACCTTAAACAGATAGAATCCTTTTATCCTGAGTCGTTTCGTGCTTTCAAAAGAAATATTTTACGGGAATATCTACAGTATAAAACATTGGATATTGTTTATAATACTGAATATGCGAATAGGCTAATCTTTATGGGCGGAACTGCTATTCGCATTATACATAACAATAACCGATTTTCTGAAGATTTGGATTTTGATAATTTTAATATAGCTAAATCTGAATTTGAAAAATTAGCCGATATAGTAAAGGATAGATTAATTTTAGAAGGATATTCAGTAGAAATAAAAAATGTTTTTAAAGGAGCTTTTCATTGCTATATAAGTTTTTTGAGCTTGCTTTATGAAAACAAACTTTCTGCATATAAAGATGAGAAATTAGTAATTCGGTTAGACACGGAAGCTCAGGGGATAGAGTATTCTCCAGACACTTTTATTCTCAATAAGTTTGATGTATTTACAAGAATAAATGTTGCGCCTGTTGATATATTGTTTTCACAAAAAATATTAGCTATTCTGAATAGGAAAAGACCCATGGGGCGGGATTTTTATGATACGATCTTTTTGCTAAATCGAACGAAACCCAATTTTAATTATTTGAAAACAAAGGCTGGTATTGCTACCCATGAGAACTTAAGAAAGGAACTTTTACAAAAATGTGAAAAACTCGATTTGAAACCGCTTGCCAAGGACAGCGAACCATTTTTAATTAATCCCCAGGATTCAAAGAGAATTTTGTTGTTCTGTGAGTATATTAAGCAATAAAGACCTCGATTGATAAAATGCAAATAGAGAAACTTAATCAAGAAATAAGAAAGTGCACTAAATGCAGGCTTTCTGAGACAAGGACTCACGCTCTCTGTGGAGAAGGCAACCTGAATGCGAAACTTTTTTTGATTGCTCAAGCACCCGGAGAAAATGAGGACAGAGAAGGGAGAATGTTTATCGGTCCATCGGGTAAGGTATTGGACAAACTGTTTGAAACGGTCGGTATAAATAGAAAAAACGTATACATGACCAATCTTATCAAATGTATGCTCCCAAAATATCGAAAGCCAAAACAGGATGAAATTGAGATTTGCAGTCAATATTTGGACAGGGAAATAGAATTAATAAATCCAGAAATACTGGTTCCTTTAGGTTACTATGCAAGTAGATACATCTTTGAGAAGTACAAATTTTCAATGGTTACCAAGTCAGAATTTAACGAAGTCTGCGGTAAGCTTTATTTGGCCGGTCATAGGAAGGTTCTCCCTTTACAACATCCCGCTGTTCTTCTTTACAGGCCTTTTTTTCGAGAAGAAGTGATAAAAAATTATCGTAAATTGAATGTGATTTCCACAGAATGCAAATGGTATCCAGTCTGTCCACTGAAAAGATTTTACGAAGAGGGGGGATTGTCCGGAGAGTGGATTGAGCGCTACTGTAAAGGGGATTGGGAAAGTTGCGTTCGTTACCAGATGGAAGAAGCAGGAGAATACCATCCTGACTGGATGCTTCCAGATGGAACTCTTAATAAAAAATTGTAAGAATGAGCAGGATATTTTAGGTCCTATTTCGCGAATAACCATCTTTAACATTTACACGGAGGTCATCAAATGAGAAACAAAAACTATGTCCTGTCTTTCATTTTACTTTCCGTTTTTCTCATCTCTTCAAGTTTTGCCCAGAAGCTCCTTACTGTGGAAGATATCTTTGGGACATCAAAGTTTGCATCGAAAACCCTGGGGATGGTTCAATGGACACCAGACAACAGGGCATTTACCTATTTTACGAGAGACGAGGAGACGGCTAGGCTTTTTATTAAACGGATTGATCTTAAATCGGGCAAAAAAATAATTCTCATCGATTCAAAAAAAGTGAAGGTTCTGGAAAATCCCGAACATGAGAAACGATTTACCTTGAACAATTACTTCTGGTCTCCTGATGGGAAAGATATACTTTTGCCTTCCGGGAACGATATTTTTCTTTTTAATGTAGGGACAGGGAAAGTAAGACAATTGACCCACGATAAGGCTGAAGAAAGAGATCCCCGATTCTCACCTGACAGCAGAAAAATTGCCTATCTCAAAAATCATAATCTTTTTATTCTTGACATTGCTTCAGGCAGAGAGTCTCAACTGACAGATCAAGGAACGGATAATATTCTTATAGGCAGATTCGACTGGGTGTATGAAGAAGAGTTTGGAATAAGAACAGGATTCTTCTGGTCGCCCGATTCAAAGCATATTGCTTATTTCCAACTTGATCAATCTTGCGAAGTCGAGTTCCCTGTTGTCGATTTCATTCCCATTCACAACAAAACTCTAAGAATGAAGTATCCCAATGCCGGAGATGCCAACGCTATTGTGAAAATTGGTGTTATTCCAGTAGAAGGAGAGAAAACAGTCTGGATGGATATAGGAGAGAAGACGGATGTATACATTCCAAGAATTAAGTGGCTGAATGACAGTGGGTACCTGGCAATCCAGCGGCTTAACAGAGATCAAAATCGGCTCTATCTTTTCTTTGCTGATGTGACTACAGGAAAATCACAGCTCATACTAACAGAAGACGATCCTCATGGGTGGGTTGATTACAACAATGATATTACTTTTCTGAAAGATAACCATCACTTTATCTGGTCATCAGAAAGAAGCAACTGGAAACATCTCTACCTCTATACACTTAATGGTACTCCTGTGAAACAGTTCACAGACGGCAATTGGGATGTTGTCCAATTGGTTAGAGTTGATGAGAAAAAGAAGCTGGTCTATTTTATCGGAACCAGAAAAAGTGCTATCGAGCGTCATCTCTATTCTGTGGACTTTGATGGGAAAGAACTAAAACGTTTAACTTCCGAGGATGGATGGCACACCATTAACATGTCGCCTGACTACCGTTATTACATCGATGTTTTCTCAGATGCTGTTACTCCTCCCAGAACCACTCTGTACAGGAGTAATGGACGCAAAGTTCGGGTTTTAGAATCAGGTGAGATAGAAGCACTGAAAGATTACAAATTATCTGTGCCGGAGTTTTTTACAATAACCACTGACGATAATTTAAAACTCAATGCTTTCATGATAAAACCTGTGGATTTTGATCCGAACAAAAAATATCCTGTTTTAATCTACACCTACGGTGGGCCTGGTTCCCAGATTGTCAGGAACGCATGGGGAGGAAGTCGTGGTCTGTGGCATCAGTTGATGGTCCAAAGGGGATACGTGATTTTTGGAGTGGACAACTGCGGAACAGGTTTTAAAGGAAACGATTTTAAGAACATTGTCTATCGAAATATGGGATTGGGAGTGATTGATCAGATTAATGGAGCAAAATACCTGAGGAGTCTTCCCTATGTTGATGGTGAGAGAATCGGCATCTGGGGATGGAGTGGAGGTGGATGGATGACCTGTATGGCTATGACAAAGGGAGCTGAATTTTTCAAAGCAGGTGCTGCAGTTGCTCCTGTAACTGATCTCAGAAATTACGACACAATCTGGACAGAGCGGTACATGGATCAGCCACAGGATAATGAGAAAGGATACAACGACAGCAATCCGATAAGTTACATCGATAACTACAGAGGTGGGCTTCTGTTGATCCACGGCACAAGCGATGATAACGTACACATGTCCAATACCATGCAATTGGCTTATGCTCTTGAGAATACTGGAAAGCCTTTTGATCTTATGATATATCCCAGAAAACTTCACGGTATTAGCGGCAGGAATACCAGGGTA
>CAZPNF010000209.1:0-4489 GCA_964587715.1 uncultured bacterium
TACCGAGTTTAGCAAAAGTATTTGTGTCCATTGTTCTATTTGCATGGATTCCTCTTACACCATGGTTTAAATTAGGTATCCGATTTCCACGTCTGAAAGCAGGACAATACAATTTGGTTTTTACACAACATAACTGGAAATGGGCAGCGGATTATGTAAACCAAAACCGTAGTGAAAATGATGTAGTGATTTCGACGATTCCACTGACGCTCATGTATTATGGTCTTCGAAGTGATTATAATTTGAACAATGGAGTTAACAATATAGCCAAAGAAGAAGGCATGATAGATGCTCAAAATAGATTGATAGATCCCTATTCTGGGATACGAACCATTTTGAATTTAGATGAATTGAAGAAAATCATTAAAGAGAACCCGAGTGGATGGATTGTCACGGATAATTATACTATTTCTTTGAAAACGTGTGTTTCAGAGGAAATGGCACAATTTATTTCAAAAAACCTAAAGTTAGAAACAAAAAACAAAACGATCTTAATTTATAGATGGGATTAATAATCTTACTTTATGTTTTTAAAAGGATTAATATATTTAATCATTAGTCAAGCCGTTTTTGTGTTATGCGGGTTTGCAACAAATTTTTGGCTTGCCAGGTATTTTGGTCCGGAGTTATATGGTACCTACAGTGTGGTAATATCACTCTTGACATGGATTCAACTCTTCGTCATGTCTGGTGTTCCTTTCGCTCTTCAGAAATTTATTGCAGAACAGCCAGAAAAAGCTTATGCCATAAAGCGAGTCGCGATAAGAGTTCAATTAATATATTCTTCTGTTATTTTTTTGATATTTTTCATTTTGGTTCAATTTATAGCCCATCTGTTTGGCAACCCACAACTGGTCTTCTATTTAAGGATTGTTTCTTTCAGTATTGTTCTTATTGGTTTATATCGATTTTATCTTGGATTCCAAAATGGACTACGGAAATTTCGTATTCAGGCAATAATCGTTATTTCCTATGCAGTCAGCAAATTATTGGCCATTTTTGGCCTTGTTCTTTTAGGCCTTTCTTTAACTGGGGCATTGATAGGTACAGTTGTAGGCTCGTTTGTTGGTTATTTAGTTGGAATTCATTTTTCGAAGACAAAAAGAATAAAATCAAAATTTAACGTTAAAAAACTAATCAATTTTGCACTCCCCAATATTATTTATATTGTATTGTTAAATTTTATCTATTCGGTCGATTTGTGGTTTGTAAGATATTTTTTAGGAAAAGCAGATTCTGGATATTATAATGCTGCTGGAACTATTTTCAGGACACTAGGCTTCATTTTTTTAGCTTTATCATGGGTTTTACTTCCATCAATATCAAGATCGGTTTTTCAGAAAGATAGCCAACTGACGAAACAATATATTGAACAGTCAACACGATTTGTTTTATTATTTTATGTGCCATTTGGTCTACTGATCATTTCGACTTCTGAAAATCTCATTTCCCTTTTGTACTCGGATTTGTACTTACCGGCAGCAGTGGTTTTGAAAATACTCATTGTTGGGTCGTTCTTTTTAACGTTGTTTTCTGTGCTGAATAACATCCTCATGGCAGATAATAAGATCAAAGGATTGTCGGTATTTACAATTTTGCTTCTGATCATAGACGTTCTTTTAAATATCAATTTGGTACCTAAGTTAGGGCTTAAGGGTGCAGCGATTTCGACCACAATTACATCGATTATTGGTGCCCTCATTGTATCTACCGTTATCTTAAAGCGTTTTAATGCACGAATAAATTATAAATCTATAACAAGATGTCTTATCGCTTCTGGTTTGATGTACTTTGTTTCGACTCTGTATGAAACGTCAGGCTTTTTGCTGCTCCTTAATTATCTATTTCTATTTGTTTTTTATGTTGGTTTATTGGTTGTTTTAAAAGAAATAACTCAACAGGATATAGAAAAATTGAAACGCCTTTACAAACGGGTTGACAAAAGGCAGGAGTTATGAATAAGCTTATAAAGCAGTGAGGTATAAGATTACCCCAAATTAACGGATAAGGATCAGAGATAACTTGAAATATACCCCCTAACTTCTTATATTAAGAAATGATAGAGAAAGGTATTAATAACAAGTCAAAAAATCAAGTGAATATTCCGTTTTTCAAGATTTATAATACTGGAGAGCTTTTGGATATTATTTTTCGCACAGTACTGAAGAAACGGAAAAATATTTCTATTATGGTTATGTGACCAATGTTTGTGATAAAGGGGTAGATGAAATCATTCATCTTATTGATGGCCGTGGTTATCAAGGGAATTTTTCAAAGATTTTAAAAGAGGTCTTGGAGTAGTTCATATTCCAATGAAATCTGGTAAATATGTGATTATTCGTTTTGGCAAGAATTTTGGCCGTGTGGATGAATTTATCTGAAGGGTATAATTGTGCGAATTTGAAGTAAAGGAGGAAAGTTGAAAGTACTGAAGAAATTTGCTAGTATGGAGCGAAGTGATTCTTACAGAGTAAAAATGTTGAAGAAGAGATTTATTCTGCTTCAATCTTTTATATCATTGCTTCCCAGACCAATACGCATTCTCGATGTGGGTGGAAAGGAAATTTTTTGGGAGAGGTTGAATGTTCATCATGATGACACTGTTAAAATAACGCTCTTAAACTTGACTGCTGTGGAAACAAAATTTCGGAATTTTACGAGTATTGTTGGTGATGGCAGAAATATGCCTGAATTTCGCAACGGTGAATTTGATGTTGTTTTTTCCAATTCCGTCATCGAACATGTCGGTAATTATGAAGATCAAAAACGGATGGCGAAGGAATTGCGTCGTGTGGGTAAACGGTTTTTTCTTCAAACTCCTAATTATTATTTTCCATTTGAGCCCCATTTTTTATTCCCCTGTTTCCAGTTTTTCCCTGTGTGGTTTAAGGTTTTTATGATACGTCATTTCAATTTGGGATGGTGTGATAGACTTCCAGATAGAAACCAGGCGATACAAGCTGTTCATTCAGTCCGATTATTGAAAAAACGGGAATTAAAGGAGCTATTCCCTGGGGCAACAATACACAAAGAAAGAATTGGGGGATTAGTATACTCATTCATCGTCACTGGTAGGGGGACATCTTAATTCATTTTGTACTTGGTAGCATCTTAGATGTGGTTAAAGGAGGGCTTTTGGATGAAATTTTTGCAGAGATTCAATCATAGCTATCGTCAGACGATTACTCTGATTGGATTTGTGGTCCTGGCCTTTTTGTTTAGACTGTTCTTGATGAGATATCATTTTGCAATCGGATGGGACGAGCCCCATTATCTTCAAATGGCTGCCTCTTTTGCCAAAGGTCGGTTTGCCCAGGGATTACATACGTATTGGTCACCAATGTATCCTGTTTGCATTGCTGTTTTTTCATTTGTTTTTCCAAATCTTGAAATCGCTGGTCGGATGGTATCGATGGTGTGCGGCACTTTGGTGTTACTTCCAATATTTTGTTTTGCGAAAAGGCTTTTCGGCGAGTTTTGTGCTTTTTGGGCGATCGGACTGCTTGCTTTTTCCCTCCCATTAGCTTTTTTCTCGACAGAAGCTATGGCAGACCCAGCATTCATTTTCTTTGCCATAATGGGAGTCTATTTTGGATGGAAAGGCATAGAAACGAATTCAATACGTTTTTCTTTCTTGGCGGCGGTTTTATTTGGTTTTTCTTATTTAACCAAACCTGAAGGAATCGGTTTTTTAGCCATTTATTTGGCCATTGCCGGACTATGGGGGGGCGTCGAATATTTAAAGTATAAAAAGATACAAAAATTACTAATTGTTATTGTGTGCATTGTCGGCTTTTTTGGTATTTCAGGACCATACTTGGTCTACCTGCGAAAAGAAACAGGCAGTTGGACCTTAAATTCTAAGGCATTTGCTGCTCAACAATTAGCTGTCCAAAATTACTCTGATTCAAAAGTCAATTATAGCCAACTATCGCACGATAATACACTGCTGGGCACTGATGCAATTTACCACCAAGGAAATTTCTTGGAATTAGTCAAAAAAAACAAACAGCCTACGAGAAGGATTAATGTTTCTGTAATTCTTAAAAAGTTCAGCACAAATTTCTATCGGGCTTTAAAGTATACTATTCCTCGAACGATGGGGACAGTTATGTTATTGCTCTTTTTTTTGGGGCTTTTTAGATCAATATGGTCTTTGGAAAAAATCAGTACCCATTTGTACCTCCTGTCATTTGTAAGTGTATTTTGGCTGTTTTTCATTCCTATGTTTTTTCTAGTTGATAGATATTTCTTGCCTGGTTTAACTATTTGTTTTATATGGATTGGAAAAGGAGTTGTAGAATTAGCTTCCTGGATAGCTGAAAGCTTCCATCCCTTTCTTAAGAATACTCTGGTATATGTAAGACTGAAGACAGAATCGAAGGCCTTTATACTTGTTTTAATATTTGTATTCTTTTTTTCATGGTTGCCTGAATTTGCGAAAATTGCTGCCAGACAAAAATGGTCACCGCAGTTTTGGGCAGATGCG
>CAZPNF010000210.1:0-4484 GCA_964587715.1 uncultured bacterium
AGCAAAATCACCAACCTCACAACGGCTGATTAAAATGCTCTGTTTTAATAATGTCCCATAAGCTAAGAAAGGAAGTTCCTCGCCACCAGACCCAAAGTAACTCCCCAAAAGTTCTATTCTGTCTTGTGCCTTCCTGGTCTGGTAGTTAGTCATCTTCAGTTCAAAAACTCTGGGTGAAGTTTTTTTATTGTGATTTAAACCCCTTAACCAAACTTCCTGTTTTCTCCCATAACTGGAAAAATTTCCCTCTATTGATACCCCAACGAGCATCCTTCGAAATCTATCATTGAGCATGAGTTTAATGATATCTTCTACACCTTCACTTTTAATCTCCCAATTACTATTCTCAAGAAAAGGTGATTGTATCTCTCCGCTCAATGTAAATTCTTTGTTAGATCGGAGCTTCACACTAAGTGTTTTATTTGCATACAAAAAATTCGGACTCAAAAAGAGTGTATCTCTTTCCTGAGAAACAACAGCAAAAATCCCCCTGGCTTTTCCAATGGGATTCTTTAGTTTTCCCCCTATCTGAACTTCCATGTTTCCGCTGCATGAAACTATTTTTTTTCTACTCCATGGAGGAAGAAAAGGGGAGAGGTTCCCATTCAGGTTTACGGCCAAAGAGGTTGTTTGTAAAGAATCTGAGAAGTCAATAGTTCCTTTCAGGCCGAGTCTTGTTTTCCCATTTTCTCTACCTATTCCGTCTATTGAAAGAACATTATTACGAAGTGAAACTTTAGCACCAAAATGGTCAAAAGAAATTCCGGAAACAAATAAGTTCTTCGATAAAAAGTTTCCTCTCATGGTAGGGTTATTCAAAAATCCTGTATAATGAAAATTAAAACGCCCTCTTCCTGAAATAGGATACTTAGATTCTGGAACAGTTTGAGAGAAAAAAGCAGGAATATCAAAACGGTTACAGCGAACTGAAAGATCTAAACGTGGGTTAAAAACATTGTGCACTTTGCCCTGGATTTTCAGTTCAGATCCATTAAACCTCCCAACGGTTCCTCTTAACTCAAGATCCTTCCCTTTAAAAAAGCCTTTTACATTTACATTTTCAAATTCAAGATTCGCTTTTTTAAATGAAAGCCCTCCATTGCGAATCTCCAGAAAACCCGATGCTCCATTTGCATGATCAAAATTTATCCTGCCTCGTATTTTCCCCCCTGTTACTCTGATATAATTGGGAAGCAAAAAAGGAAGTTCAGGAGAGGGCTCAGACTCTTTGATATAAGCAAACATCCTGAGAGGCTTTCCCGATAGGAGGCTCAAGTTTCCTTCCATCATTAAATTGTCATCCCTGGACTCCAGAAGTTTTCCTGCAAGTCGAACGCTTGCAGAATCTGCTGAAAGTCCACGAAAACAACCATTCAGGGAATGAGCCAGACGCAGTCTCTTGCCAGAAGAATCTTCTAAAATAACCTCTGCTTCTCTTACAGTTATGCGCTTTATTGCATTAAGCTCCTCTACCATTTTTTTAAAACCGAGCCATTCTTTGTCAGCAGATTTCCCTTCTTTTTCCAGAGAACTTTTATAAATAACCACCACAGGGTGAACTAAAATCACCTCATGTGCTACTTTGTGTGGAGAAAATCCGTACTTGATAAGATTCCACAGACTGTAGCCAAGCCTCACATCTTCAATCTCCACAGAAAAAGATCGATCCCTGGGAGCCAACCTGACGCCTCTTAGATGAAGACTGCTCAAATCCATCTCTACCTGCTCGATATCCGAGCCCTGTGCCAGGAAAGGCTGAGCCTTTTTCAAGAGTACATTTTTTATTCTATCGTTGGCCCTGGTCAGCCGCCATCCAAAATAGCCGCCGGAAATAACTACAGCTCCTATAATAGCTACAATCAAGACCCATTTTCTTCTATGCATTTTCTTATCTGCTATATAGTTCCCATTTTATTTACCATCTGTTAACTGACCTTACCAAATCGTCTTTCTCGACCTTGATAATTCTCAATGGCTTTATAAAGATCTGATCTTCTGAAATTCGGCCAGTAAACATCAGTGATATAAATTTCAGTGTAAGCTAACTGCCAGAGAAGAAAATTAGAAATTCTAAACTCTCCACTGGTACGAATGAGAAGATCGGGATCTGGAAGTTCAGAAGTATAAAGATGCTGAGAAACTGTCTCGCTGTTAATATCGTCAGGTTTTATTTCTCCCTTCCGGACTTTAGCAACAATCTTCCTGACGGCTGATACGATCTCTTCTCTCCCACCGTAACTCAGAGCGATATTCAACACAAGTCCAGTGTTTTTGCTCGTTGCTTCAACACCTTCAAGAACCTTTTCTCTAGCATACTTAGGAAGGCTTTGAATATCCCCTATTGCCATTAACCGTATATTATTTTTCACCATATCGTTGATCTCTTTCGAGAGCGTACGCAGCAAAAGCTTCATCAGAGCTGACACCTCTTCTCTGGGACGACGCCAGTTCTCAGTCGAAAAAGTATAAAGGGTTAAAACCTTAATCCCCAATCCACCGCATGCATCCACAATATCCCTGACAGACTTCACGCCTTCTCTGTGCCCTGCAACCCTTGGCAGCCCCCGCTGCTTGGCCCATCTCCCATTGCCATCCATAATAATAGCAATATGTTGGGGGAGCTTCCCCCGCCTTTTTAACTCTTCCTGTATTTTTTTATCGTTATAATTCATAAACTTAAAGGTACAATCAAATAAAGAAAAAGTCAAGATTAAAAAAAGGCCAACATATCGGAGGGGAAAAGGCTGGGAAAAACATAATACTTGAAAGAAAAAATGGAGGTTCCAATTATGCTCGCAAGAATCGTTTTACTCCTATCCCACTTCCCAAAAACCCGAGCAGTAGTCCTAAGAAAAGAGGTAAGATTATAAGCGGGAGAGAGACTTCTAAAAAACGGGGGAATCTCAATGCTACTCCACGAACAAGCCCCCAAACTACTATTGAACCGACAGCTCCTCCTATCCCCCCCTGAAGCACTCCCTGAATAATATAGGGACGCCTGATAAAACTTTTCGTCGCTCCTACCAGCTGCATAATCTGTATTGTGCTTCTCTGCGAGAGGACTGTCAGCCTCAATGTATTAGCCACTAATAAAATGGCAGCTAACAAAACTATAATAGAAAGAAGAATATCCGCAAAGATTATTATCCGACTGTAGCGATCCACCACACGAAAAAGTTTACCGTGGTAAACAACCTCCTCTACACCTTCGATGTTCTCTATCTTCTTCGCTAAAGTTTCTACTCCTTGTGGAGTCTGCTCTGCCTGTTGTATCTTAATCTCAAAAGAAGAAGGAAGAGGATTTTCTCCAAGAAAAGCTAAAGGGTCTTCTCCAAATTCTTTTTTAAATCTCTTCAGTGCCTCATCCTTCGAGACAAACGTAGCTTTTCTCACACCGGATAGAGAGGAAAGTTTTTCATCAAGCTTTTTTATCTGCTCTGAACTTAAGCTGTTGTCAATAAAAACTTCTAAAGCCATCCTTTCCCTAAAAAGTCCTACAATTCTCTGGACGTTGACTGTAAACACCAAAAAAATTCCAAATAGTGTCAGAGTTACAGCAATAGTGGAAACGGTTACAAATGTAGCCACACGCGCACGCCGTAATCCTATAACTCCTTCTCGAAAAGAGTAAAGTAGATTCAAGCTCATTCTATTATCTTTCCTTCATTAATTTTCACCACTTTCACAGGAAGTGTATTTACCAATTCTTCCTTGTGTGTTGCCATAAGAATTGCTGTTCCTTTCCGATTTATTTTTTTTAAAAGCTCCAGAATCTCATCCGTTGCTTCACTATCCAGATTCCCTGTCGGTTCATCCGCCAAGAGAACAAAAGGTTCATTGGCCAGAGCCCTGGCAATTGCCACTCGCTGCTGTTCACCCCCTGAAAGCTCATTGATCATTGAATACCGTTTGTGACTGAGCCCTGTCTCTGCTAAAACCTGAAAAACCCGTTTCTTAATCTGTCTTCTACGTACTCCAGTAGCCCAGAGGGCAAACGCTACATTTTCAAAAACATCACGATCTTCTAAAAGTTTAAAATCCTGAAAAACTATTCCCACCCTTCTACGAAAATAAGGAATCTCCTTAGCTCTTATCGTTTGAGCATCGTAATTAGCCACTAAAATTTTTCCTCTGGTTGGAAATATCTCTATGTGGATGAGCCGGAGAAGAGTACTTTTACCTGCACCGCTCGGTCCCACAATGCAGACAAACTCACCAGGATCGACATGGAGATCGACTTCAGAAAGAATTTGATCTCTACCTGCTCTGTACCACACGTCTGAAAGCTGAATCAAGATGCCCTCCGTTGGAAAATAAAATGAACCCTATCCGATTTCTCATCCCCGGGATTCAAGGTAAAATCATCAAATTGGCCCAATATATTAAATCCTGTTTTTTCTCCAATCTGCTCTATTTCTTCTAATTTATATATTCTCTGGACGTGATGTTCTTGATAAACTTTTTTCTCTTCTGGGAACGAAATT
>CAZPNF010000211.1:0-4480 GCA_964587715.1 uncultured bacterium
TTGAGAATTTCTACGAATCGACTCATGTGAGTTCCACGGAAACGGTGAGGTAGACTGACGTACATATTAATTGAACCCACTGTGTACTGAATCTTATTACTCCTATCAAGAACAGTAATAGGATAGCTGAGATTCTTTATACCAACTCTGTCAATATCAATTCTGCGGTGATCAGGCCGATTCTGGACATCTATCACAATTCAATCCCTCTTTTTGTACTCTGCCTTTACTACAGTTTTAACATTCCCACGTGGATTGAAATCTCCAACTACTTCCATCCATCGTGGACTGCATGCTGCAACAAGGTCATCAAGAATTTTATTGACGGCTCCTTCGTGGAATATGCCCTGATCCCTGAACTTATTTATGTAGAGTTTCACAGACTTTAGTTCTAAGATGAGCTTGTCAGGAATGTACTTTACGTATATCGTAGCGAAGTCGGGGTATCCAGTCATGGGACAGATACAGGTAAATTCCGGTAAAGTAATATTGATTTCGTAATCGCGCTGAGGATACTTATTTTCTATTGCTGTAAGCCGGGACTTTAAAATCTCCTCCTGTCCTCTTTTTAACCTGGCCATTTCTCTCCTCTATTGTTTCAATAAAAACGGTATGGAATCAAAACTTTAAAAATCAAATATGAAAATGCAAAATGACATATTAAAATTCAAAAACAAATAAAGCCATCGTTACCATTTTACATTTTGATTTATCATCCTTCGGCCCCGCTCAGGACAAGCTTTGATATTTGAATTTTGATATTTAATCTTTTACAAAAAAGTTAATCCCTACTACTATAAATAGTCGGATCCGGGATTCCTGCTTCCTCGAACCCTTTTTTTCTCAGGAGGCAACTGTCGCACCTGCCGCAGGCTTTTCCGTCAGGACCCGGATCGTAACAGCTCTGCGTCAGGCTGTAGTCAACACCCAATTCTGTACCCTTTAGGATTATCTGAGCCTTGGTCATGTTAATGAGGGGCGTTTGGATGCAGAATGGTCTGCCTTCAACGCCTGCTTTTGTGGCAAGATTTGCCATCTGCTCAAAAGCCTTTATGAACTCAGGCCGGCAGTCAGGATAGCCAGAGTAGTCGAGTGAATTGACGCCGATGAAAATGTCAGATGCACCAATACTCTCTGCCCATGCAAGCCCGAAGGAAAGAAAGATCGTATTTCTGGCTGGAACATAAGTAACGGGGATGGCCTTTTGCCTCTCCTCTGCTGGTCTATTTTTAGGAACTGGTGTGTCAGTTGTCAGGGCAGAGCCACCGATTGCAGACAGATTAATATCTAAAACTAAATGTTGATTAACTCCTATCTGCTCTGCAATCTTTTGGGCTGCCTGTACTTCGTAAAAATTTCTCTGCCCGTATCTAAAGCTCAGAGCATAAAGTTCAAAACCCTGATCTCTGGCTATTGCCAGTGTAGTAGAAGAATCAATCCCCCCGCTGAGAAGGACAACCGCCTTTTTTACCATTTTATCTTCCTCTATCTTTATCCGGCCAGATGATTTTGTGAAGCTGGAGTTGGAGCCGAACATTCAACCCGTCATCCAGAATCCACTGCGCAACTTCTGCTGTGACCAACTCACCACCAGTGGCAGGAGAAAAAAGAACCGTAACTTTTTCGGTGAGATTGTACCTCCGCACAATATTCTTTGCCCATTCGTAATCTGAAAAGTTTACCAGAACAAACTTTACTTCATCATCTTTGTAAAGCCTATCGAGATTTTTCCAATCGGTCTTGTCGCTTTCACCGCTGCCCGGTGTTTTAATATCGACAATTCGCACAACATTATCCTTGAGAAGATCAATGTTCTGTGTCCCATTAGTCTCTACTAAAACATGGAAACCCTTTTCGGAAAGAACCTTAGCCAAGTGGGGAGTTTCCTCCTGGAGAAGAGGTTCGCCTCCAGTAATCTCAACAAGCGGGCATTCATATTGGCTTACAGTATCGGCAATTTTCTTTATCGTCATATTTGTGCCTTTTTTATAGGCATACTTAGTATCGCAATATGTACAGCGAAGATTGCAACCTGTAAGACGAACAAAAACACAGGGCAAACCTGCGTACGAGGATTCTCCCTGAATGGAGTAGAAAATCTCGTTTACTTTTAGCACTTCACTCCTCAGAGTAAGAAACAGCGTAGTTCTCCGATTCCCAGACAGTTACTCTGGAGATACTAATATGAGAGGGAAGCAGTTTCTTAACTTCCTCGTAAATGTATCGCGAGATATTTTCTGCTGTCGGGTTTTTGTGGTCGAATGGAGGCACTTCGTTAAGGTGGTGGTGATCTAACCGCTGGATTATCGGTTCAGTGATGGCTTTCAGTTCCTTGAAGTCAAAACTTATACCCAGTTCATTGGGTTGGTCCGCCTTGACTTCCACCTCAACTTTCCATGTGTGCCCGTGAAGTCCGCTGCACGGCCCTTCATAACCGTAGATCTGATGTGAAGCTGCAAAATGTGTTTCAACAAAAATCTTGTACAAATTATATAACTCCTTTTGCTATACAGAAATTTCCGTTTAAGTATAGTAAGAATTTGGGGATTTGTCAAGGATAAAATATTTTATTGAACAATAATAAAAGGCTTACACCTTAACTCCGATTTCATCACAGAAAAACTCTCTCACGTAAGGGGTAAAGATGTTTAAAGGTTCGTTTCAATTTTCAAGAGTCTTTATTTCCTCTTGAATCCACTGGTACTGAAGCAATGGGAAGAGCAATGATGAATTCAGAACCCTTGCCTGGTGTACTCTCAACATAAATTGTTCCATGGTGAAACTCGACGATCCGCTTACCAATGGCCCGGACCAAGCCGCAAAGATAGCCAAGATTCTACAAAATACTTTATACATTTTTATCTTTCCTTTGCGTTCTTGGCGCCTTCGCGTGATGTACTACATTCCACGCAAAGCCAGAAAGATGAGACCAAAATTTTTACTTCTTAGCGGCGGCATTACGGAAGGATCTGAAGATGGTTAATGGAGTTGAAAAATCCTCCTAAATAGTTTTTTGTAATGGATATTTGCAATGTCCTTAAACGCCGTTTCCAGACATAACCAGATAGGCTGCGCCTATTATACCTGCTTTTTCTCCCAAGGCTGATGGTAGCACTTGAATTGTGTTCCCCGGAACCTTTAATGTCATTTTGGCTAAGGTCTCTCGCGCTGGTCTTAAGATAAGTTCTCCAGCTTTTGCCACACCCCCGCCTATAATTATTCTTTCTATGTTCAACAAACTGGCTACATTCGCCAAACCAATTCCCAGATACATCCCTACATCTTTAAAAACATCTATTGCTACTTTGTCTCCTTTATTTGCTGCTTCACTGACGTGTCTGGGCGTCATTTCATCAATATTTATTTCGTTCAATAAGGACGATCGTCCTGATTTTAGCTTGGTTTTTACATTATCTATAATTGCATTTGCGCCGATAAACGTTTCTACACAACCTCGTCTGCCGCATCTACAAATTGGTCCATTGTACTGGATAGTTGTGTGCCCAAATTCTCCTGCCATTCCATTTGTGCCCCTATAGATTTTCCCCTGAATAATTAGCCCACCACCTACACCTGTTCCCAAAGTAACCATCAACATCCCGCTGGCTCCTTTCCCCGCACCGTAGAAATATTCTCCTAATGCTGCTGTGTTTGCATCATTTTCTACAGTTACTGGTATGCTTATGCGCTTTGTTAATTCAGCAGCTAAATTGATATTATGCCAGTTTGGGAAGTTAAATGCTTCTAAAAGTAAACCCTTCTTGGTATCTATTTTTCCTGCTACTCCTATTCCCATAGCACGAAGCAAGATTGAGTTCCCTGCATTTTTTCTGAGTTCCTGAACAATTGTTGTAATCTGATCTATAACAGGTTCCACTCCGTCTTTAACTTCGGATGGAGAATGTTTTTCCGCTATGATCTGTCCATCACGCGTTACCAGTCCGATATTAACAGTTGTTCCCCCAAGGTCTACTCCAATGAAGGTTTCTTGTTGATTCATTTCTACTTTCCTTTCACATGTGAAGAGATGTTTCGTGAACGGCAAACAAAATACAAAATTATTATATAAAAAGCAATGACATTTAATTATACAATTGAATTAAATATCAAAATAAATACTTGACAATTTTCTCTTAATGTTTTAAATTCAAGGGTAGTTTGTTCATTAAATGAACAAATTATGATAAAACATTTTTCGTAATCTTTAAATCTTTAAAAAACTTAGGAGGTCAAAATAAGAATTCTTATCCATGAGAATTACGAAGTTCTTAGCAAATGGGTTGCTTATTATGTAGCATCCAAGATCAACAAGGCTAATCCCACTCCTGAAAAACCTTATGTGCTGGGACTCCCTACAGGTTATTAACCCATTGTTACATAACAGGAGATGGTAAAAATCTAAAAAGAGGTAAAAGTTTATTTTTAAAAAGATTTTAATTTTAATATTTGGCCAGGCCTTTCTTATAAATTTGAGATCTTC
>CAZPNF010000212.1:0-4470 GCA_964587715.1 uncultured bacterium
CGTCGGGTCCATTTTGTAGGTATTGGCGGGATTGGAATGAGCGGAATTGCTGAGGTTCTTCTCAATCTGGGGTTTACTGTAACAGGATCTGATCGACAAACTTCCCCCATAACATCACGTTTGCAAAAACTCGGTGCTCTGATCCATGAAGGTCATAAGGGTGAGTATGTTCGGGGCGCTGATGTGGTTGTTATGTCTTCTGCTGTGAAGATGGATAATGTTGAAGTGAAAGCAGCCCTTGCTTCAAGAATCCCGGTGATCCGGCGAGCAGAGATGCTGGGAGAGCTAATGAGGATGAAGGAAGGAATAGCAGTAGCTGGCACTCACGGAAAGACAACAACAACTTCCATGATAGGGCTTGTTCTTCAGGAGGGAGGATACGATCCCACTCTAATTGTCGGGGGGAGGATCCGCTCGCTCAGGACAAATGCCAAGCTCGGTGAAGGAGACTATCTTGTAGCTGAAGCTGACGAGTTTGATCGTTCTTTCCTCCAGTTAACGCCAACTATAGCTGTTATTACAAATATTGAAACAGACCATCTGGACTGTTACAAAAATCTTGAAGAAATAAAATCTGCATTTGTCATTTTTGCCAATAAGGTACCGTTTTACGGCGCAGTGGTTCTTTGCCTTGACGAAATATCTCTTCAAGAGATTGTACCGCGGTTTGAGAGAAGGATTCTGTCATACGGCATGAATCCTCAAGCAGAGGTCAGGGGCAGTGATCCTGTGTATCACGGGTTTTACAGTGAATTTACAGCAATCTGGAAAGATAAAACTCTTGGCAGGATAAAAATTCAGCTCCCCGGGATCCACAATGTCAAGAACAGTTTAGCTGCTCTGGCTGTTGGTCTTGAGTTAGAGATTCCTTTTGATAAGATCAAAAAATCGCTGGAACAGTTTACCGGTGTACATCGCAGATTTGAGATCAAAGCTGAGGTTGGAGGTGTTCTGGTTGTTGATGATTACGCTCATCATCCAACTGAAATCAAGGCCAGTTTGAAAGGTGCAAGGGAAGGATGGGATCGGAGAATTATTGCTGTGTTCCAACCCCATCTCTATTCACGTACAAGGGATTTCTACGAGGATTTTGGTCGCTCATTTTTTGATGCTGATGTTCTTATTGTTACAGATATTTACCCTGCCAGGGAAGAGCCAATAC
The DNA here is from genome assembly GCA_964587715.1 of uncultured bacterium. Taxonomy (GTDB): domain Bacteria; phylum Zhuqueibacterota; class QNDG01; order QNDG01; family DSAB01; genus CAYYPT01. The sequence continues at coordinate 1,163 of CAZPNF010000212.1, forward strand.
CAGGTGTTACTGGTGAACTTGTAGTAAACGCAGCTCGCTCTTTTGGACACAGGCAGGCAAGTTATGTGCCTGATAAACAGGAAGTTGCAGATTATCTCCTCAAAGTTGTTCGAAAAGGAGATATGGTAATAACAATGGGAGCAGGTGATATCTGGAAAGCTGGAGAAGCGTTAATTAAAAAGCTGCAATAGTATATGGAAAAAGCAACTGCACTTTTTCAAAAACTTAGGCAGGTTTTCCGTGGGAAGATTCTAATGAATGAACTTCTCTCTGAGCGTACTTCCTTTCACATTGGAGGGCCGGCAGATTTTTATCTCTACCCCAAAAATCTGGAAGATCTTATAGCTGTTGTTGATTTCTGCCAGAGGGAGGGGGTTCACCGATTTGTTATTGGAAACGGGACCAATCTTCTTGTTAGTGACAGCGGGTATCACGGAATAGTTATTGATCTTTCAGAAACATTTGTTCACATAAGTTGTAAAGGGAATATGGTTACGGTTGGTTCTGGTATGCGGATGCGGGATTTGTTGAAGTATTGTACTGAAAGAGGACTTTCCGGGTTAGAGCCTCTGGCTGGTATCCCGGGTCAGGTTGGAGGCGGGATATGGCTTAATGCAGGAGCTTACGGAAGAGAGATCAGCGATGCTTTGCGAAATATACGTTTGTTAGACAAATTTGGGACGTTAGAGAAACTTCAGAGAGAAGAAATCAACATGGGATACAGGTACATAGATCTTCCCCGCGATGTAATTATTGTCGAGGCGCAATTTTTTTTCTCGGATGGTAACCCAAAAGAAATGGAACTGGTACAGAGAAGCTATCTAAAAAAGAGAAAGGAAAAGCAACCTCTTTCGCTTCCCTCTGCCGGTTCTGTTTTTAAACGACCACCAGGTGATTATGCTGGACGGCTTATTGAAGAAGCCGGCTGCAAAGGACTTCGGATCGGGGATGCAATGGTCTCAAAAAAGCATGCTAATTTTATTGTAAACTGTCATCTTGCAAGTGCTCAGGATGTACGCAGATTGATAGAAGAGGTAAAAGAAAGAGTTTTTCAGCGGTTTGGTGTGGAATTGGAATTAGAAATTCATCTGTTAGGATTTAATGGCGAATGAAAGATAAGAATCCAAATGAAACATTCTTTCGGCAGCTTCTTATTATGGGAAGCTGGTGTGTGCTTCTCTATTTAGCCTGGATCCTTGGTAAAAGCTACAAAATGTGGTTAAGAGAATCAAAGACTTTTTCTATCAAACAAATCGAAGTTAGTGGTAATGATTTATTGTCAAAAAAAGAGACACTGCAGCTGGGAGGATTGAGTCCTAAAGCATCTATCTGGCAGGTCGATCTGAAAAAAGCAAAAAAAAAAGTTAGCAGTAATCCCTTTGTAGATGAGATTCACATTGAGCGGTCTTTCCCCGATGTACTCCGAATCGTGGTGAAAGAAAAACATCCAATAGCTTTGCTTAATTTTGAAGGAAAGTTTTTTTGCATTGATAAGGAAGGATTGGTCTTCCCATCGCCGCGCGGGAAATTGTATGATTTACCTGTGCTGTCCGGTGGTTTCTATGGAGGAGCTGTTGTGGGGAAAAAAGTAGGTGGAAAATTGGTTCGTCAGGGATTGGATTTTCTTGTTTCCGTTCTTGAAAAAAGGCCTGAGCTCTACTCACAGATTTCAGAAGTTGCCGTTGGCAGACCAAAGGGGTTAGTTGTTTACACTAATAAAGGCGGAATCCCCGTTTTAGTGGGAGAGGGTGAGTACGAAAGAAAAATTTGTTACCTCGAAGCCATTCTTGAGAAATTAATTCAAAGCAGAGATTTTCAGCGCGTGCAGTACATTGATCTAAGGTTTAGAGATCAGGTCGTTGTAGGAATGAGGGCATAGACCCATGAAGATAGGAAAAGAGATTTATACAGGGGGAGCAAGAAATATCATTGCTGGTTTAGATATAGGTACCAGTAAAATTGGTGTAGTTATTGGGGAAATAGTTAATGGGGGAAATGTTAGAATATTGGGAGTGGGGATAAGTCCGTCAGAAGGGCTGCGCCAGGGGGTTGTTATTAATCTGGACCTTGCTGTTCATTCTATTGAACGTGCAGTGCAGGAAGCACAACTTACTGCAGGTGTAGAGATAGAAGAGGTTATTGTGGGTATTGCTGGAGATCATATTAGAAGTGTGAACAGCCGCGGTGTGGTAGCGGTATCTGGAACAGATCATGAGATTAACCAGACAGACGTGGGTCGTGTAATAGATGCAGCAAAAGCCATTGCTCTTCCAATTGATCGAGAAGTTCTCCATGTTTTGCCTCAGGAGTTCATTGTAGATAACCAGCCAGGGATCAGGAATCCTGTTGGTATATCTGGAGTTCGATTGGAAGCAGAGGTTCATATAGTGACAGGGGCTGTAACATCTGCTCAAAATATTGTGCGAAGTGTAAAAAAAGCAAATCTTAAAGTGGCAGGTCTGGTACTCGAACCCCTGGCCTCAAGTTATGCTGTCCTCGATAAGAATGAAAAAGGCCTTGGGGTGGCGCTTGTTGATCTTGGTGGTGGGACTACTGATCTTGCCATGTTCTACGATGGTTCTATCCGGCATACTGCAGTTATTGGATTGGGTGGGCAGAACGTTACAAATGACATTGCTCTTGGATTAAGGACACCGATAGAGCAGGCTGAAGAAATCAAGAAAAAGTACGGTTCAGCTCATAAGAGTCTTGTCTCCAAGAACGAGGTATTGCAGGTTCCTGGTATTGGCGGAAGACCTCCCAGGGAAGTCTCGCGGACTCTTCTTACTTCTATTATTCAACCCAGAATGGAGGAAATATTTAGTTTAGTTTCCAAGGAAATCAAGCGATCGGATTTTGGCGATCTTCTGGGAGCAGGTGTGGTTCTTACTGGTGGAGGGGCTTTACTGGAAGGCTCGATAGTTTTAGCTGAAGAGATTTTTGGGCTTCCTGCAAAAATTGGTGCACCTCAAGGATTTACAGGTCTGGTGGAGTCAGCATCGAGTCCTATTTTTGCTACGGGAGTAGGACTTGTTTTCTACGGTGTAAAAAATGAAGAAAAAGAATGGAGGGAAGTTGGGGAAGATGAAGCAAATCTTTTCAGCAGGATTTTTCATTGGATGCGCCATTTTGTTGAAGATTTCTTTTAGATTGCAAATTCCGTTTATAAATGTGAAGGAGGTCGTATGAAAGAAGGAAAAAATTTACAGGATAAGAATTCTGGCGAGCCGCTTACTTTTGATTTTGCTGAACAGATGCGGCAGGTAGCCAGAATTCGTGTTGTTGGCGTAGGGGGTGCCGGTGGAAAC
>CAZPNF010000213.1:0-4463 GCA_964587715.1 uncultured bacterium
TTCCATTTTTGCCAAAGTTTAGTTCTTATCTAACTTTAGCTCACTTTAGTCACTTTAGCTCACTTTAGTCACTTTAGCTCACTTTTAACTTTACAGCTAATTATCAACAAAAAACCTCTAACGCACCAGACACAATTTCTGTGGTCATAGGAAGCTCACCAAACAAATCACCATCTACCTGAACCAGAGTACGTTTTGAAGAACTCATCTCCACACGTTTAACTCTATAGTAACTAACATTGTTAAGATTCAGGTGCTGACGCCACAACATACTAAGTGCAAAATGTACCAATCCCAATTGCATTTTGCCTTTATAAATGCAAAGATCAAGAAAACCGTCATCAATCTCAGCAAAAGGAGTAACCTGGTGAGTACCACCGTAGAAATGGGTATTTCCAACTATAACAAAAGTCCCTTTATCGACAACTTTTCCGCCATCAATAACCACTGCGATTTCAGTTGGTTGATATCCGAAGAAATCCTTGATACCGGCCCACACGTAGGCATAACGATGAATAACTTTCTTTACTTTTAAACTGGTCCGGCTGACAGCGTAGGCATCGTATCCGCAACTGGCCATCATTGAAAAGTATCGACCGTTAATCACACCAAGATCGATTCTCCGCCTGGACTTCCTGGCCAGCACTTCAGCAGCTTCTACCATATTCATGGGAATTTGAAGCTCCCGGGCTAAAACATTGCTTCCCCCACACGGAAGGATGCCCAGTGTTACGTTCTTACCGACAATACCATTTATGACTTCATTAACTGTTCCATCTCCCCCCACCACAATAACAGCCTCAAACCCCTGTGTAACAGCATCCTTAGCTGCAGGTAAAACTTTTCCCGGACCCTTTGTAAAATAAACAGAAGGTTCAAATCCATTGTGGCGCAGTACACGAAGAGCTCGCCTTAAGTATCTTTTAACCCGTCTCGGCTTTGAGTCAGGGTTAACAATTACTTTTGCTTTAATAGAAGATGAATGCATTAAAACCCCGATCCAGAGTTAAGTTAGTGGCTTCTGGGAACTTTTACCCCGAATTAACGGATAAGCAACGTTCCGTACGCAAACCACATTCTATTTAGATGACCGAGAATAGCTATAAATCGATCCCTTATCCGTTAATTCGGGTTTTAATTTACCTCCAGTGGTTTTGCCACGAACCGCTTAATTTTTCCTTCTTTTCTATCCACCACATACAAACGGGCATTTGTACCGTATCCCCGTACAACTATGTCATAAAAAGAACCGCTATCCACTCCTGATGAAACAGGTGTATCCAGATAGTTTCCATGCACATCAACCAATTGAATTCCGTAACGATCCGCCACAAAAATCTGGGGATCCCGGTATATACGCTTTCCATCAACGAGAATACCCTCAGTATCTTCAGCAATGGCAATACGTGTTGGGAAAACAAAATGAACTGGTTTCCCTACATCCGTAGAAACATTGCGGCCAAACTCTCCGAAAGAACGCAAATAAGAACCGTCATTACTAAAAACAGAAACTCTATGATTCGCCCATTCTACGATGTAAATATTCCCTTTGGAATCAATGGCAATCCCTTCAGGACTTTTTATTTTATCAGTATCACTGGGAAAAACTAATGGAAACTCCCCATCTTTCGACACCATGGAATCGTTTCTGTAAACCAACAGATTTTCCATCCCACTATTTACAACGAGATACTTATCTAAAAACTTTGAATAAACAAAATCTCTGTAAGAAACATCAGATTGGAAGTCTTTGTAGAGAAACGTAGCTGGTAAAAGAACCATACCATCTGATTGTAAAATAATATTACCATCTACCCGTTTGGGAAAATTTATAACATTTACACCGGACTCAACTCCTATACCGCTGGGGACAAAACGAGTTTTTCGCACAAGATAAACAACCCTCCGCTCTAATCCAGGCTGTGTGAGACGATGCATTTCAAGAAAAGGATAACAAAGACTGTTGTTAACTTTAATCTCAACTACTTGATTTAACGGAAGCGGCTTTTTTTGATAAAATCCCTTGTTGTTCTTTGCTATCTGAATTCCGTCAAGACTTACTGTTACATCCTGTGGTACCCCGGCAGGGAATATAACTTGAAGTTGTATCCCAGAAGTAATATTACCAACTCTTTCATGTATACCAACAGAGAGCATTCTGTATGCTCTCGTGTTGAAACGTGACGATGAAAGCCGAAAAGCAGAAGGATAAATGGTAAGCTTGGGAAGCCCAAACTTCATTAATAGATCAATGGCTTCCTGCCAGTATTGTTTGCGGATATAATCCTGGTCAGCAAACCTCTCAAGGGAAATCTCCTCACCATCCTCTACGAGAAGCTTCTCAGGAAATACCACTTCATCGATCTTAATTCCTTTCAGCCTGGTTAAATTTCCGGCCGAGCCACAACTCTCCATCCCAGCAAGTGCGTTATTATACCAGAATTCACCCCCTCTTTTGCCTTTCGTTTTTTTCATTACTACTTCATAACAACGGCGGGCAGCTAAATCGTTTCTCTCGATACGGAATATCTCACCCAGATAGTAAACTGATCTTAAACTCTTAGCATTGTTGATCAGTTGAACAAAAAGAGGTTTTGCCTTAGCATACACGCTGTTTCTCTTATCAGGAGTAGATTCATGTTTAGCAGCAGCAAAGTAACTCCGAGCCTGAACATACATTCCCTCTTGTTGGTACTTCCCTCGCGACAATCTCAGCGCATCAGCAGCAGAAAAATAGAATTTACGTTTGGCTCGACTTGTTTCCTGTATTTCAGCTTTCAGAAAGAGAGAAAATCCCCGATAGAAGGAAGTAGCATCTGAACTCCTATCTTGAGTAATCTGAAAAAGTTTGTCCAGATATTTTAAGTATGGCACTCTTTCTCTACCAGTTACGCGGGCAGCTCGAACCATCATATTTCGGATGAGAATAAATGCATCTTTTAAACGACCTCCTGTGCTGGGAGCCTGCAGAATTTGGCCCCAAATTGGCTCACCCAGACCCACACGTACCAACTGAAGGAGCAACTTAACTCTGTCCTGCACAAAAGGATATCGTGGATTAAACTTTTCTATTTCTTTCTTGAGAACTTTAAGTCTTCCTGTGTTTGCTGCATACTGATCAAACCTGAGGAGAAATATACGATATTTTGCATCTTCACGCAGGGCAGTCAATCTTGGATCAGAAAAACTATTTTGGGTGTCTTGCAAGAATCGTTCAAACTGAGTCTCGCTCTCTCTAGCATTAACAACGAATTGGACCCATCCCAACCAGTACCACGCCTCAGGGAAATCTTTTCCAGCCTTGGCATAAAAACTCTTTGTTGAATCTGCAAGGTTTAAAAAACTTTCATCCTCACTACTTTCCCTATGATCTCTGTTGGCTTCTATAAAAAACTTCTCATCCCTGAAACTAACCCATTTAAGACTGTCCAGAGTGCTGTTCAAAGATTGTTTATCCTTAACTTCACCAGTTAACAAATAGAGATTCAAATACTTGACAGCCTCAGAATAGGTAATTATTGGTTTAAATCTAACTTTGGAAAGGCTGTTCATAGAATTGAGAACAGATCTATAATTTACTCTATAAAAAGTCTTAATTGCCGTTTCCTCAGGTGTTTTCTCTTGTCGTGAATCCTTGAGTTCTCCAAAAACTTCTGGATCCATTTTTTGATATAACTTTCCTTCCTCAAATAAACTATTCTGATACTGCAGAAGTGCACAGCTTCTTAAATAGCTTGAAACTATTTTGGAATCAGCCACTTGTTTAAAAGCACTCTCAGCGCTTCTGATACTCTGAAGTGCTTCCTGTGCCAATATAATAGACTGCCCTACGTTGGCCGAAAGAAACATCTGAATACGTTTCCAATCGGCGATTCTCAAACGAGTTTCGCCTGCCATGTACAAAGCATAAACTCCTGTAGTATCGCTGAAAGATGAAGATAACTCAGTAAAAGTTCTATCCGATATTATTAGGGAAAGCAGAGGATCACTCTCCAGTTCAGCCAGCCTATAATAAGACCAGGCTTTCTTATAAAGCGCTTCAACCTTTTTCTCAGGATAGAGAGACGAGAGATCTGTTTGTCTGGCAGCCTGTTCAAAATAGCCAATCCCCTTTTTAAAAGAAGAAATTGCTTGCGATGGGATCGTTTCGTCTAATCCAAGGTTGTAGTAGCATTCGCCCACATAGTAATAGGCAATGCCGCGTTCACCCGTGAAAATATCAGCCCAATGCAGCAAAGAATCAATTGCCGCATGATACTGTCCCTGGTTAAAAAGACTCAACCCTTTTGATCTGTAAAATTGTTGAGATAGAGAACCGGAAATAACCAGTAAACTCAAAACCCATACTCTGAGCAGAGAACGCATCAGATAAACCTCACTTTTTTATTGAAATAGTTAATAATTAAAACCCGAATTAACGGATAAGCAACGTTCCGTACGCAAACCACATTCTATTTAGATGA
>CAZPNF010000214.1:0-4457 GCA_964587715.1 uncultured bacterium
AGCTGTGCCTTAAACTGTGAACGCTTACTTCTTTCCTTATCCCTGCTTTTTTACACGCGCTTTCAAATATCCGCTGAACCGAGGACCATAAAAAACTTCTTTTGTCAAGCAAATTGTCATCACCCCGCTTTTTATCTCAATTTCGCCTATCGGTATCGGTATCAAGCAACGTTTTAATGTCGCTTATACCGTGTTAGCTGAAGTGCCAACTACTCAGACAGTATATCCTCGGTGTCCTTCACATCTATCCCAATTTCGTACAAGAAGTCAGGAGAAAAATCTGCATTATTTTTCCAGACTATCGTATCGATATCTGGATTTATGCGAACGGTCTTGAAGTAATCAACATCTTTCAACAGCTCAAAGATTTCTCCCTGTAGATGTTGCTTCATGTCAACGAGTTTCGTGACACCATCTTCAAAGGTAAGTAATAATTTGTATTCAGATACATGCTTCACATCTTTTACAAAGTGCATATTTCTCCTCCTACACTAAAGGTAGAATTTTGCGCAAAGGCTTCTTCGCCATCACAAGTTTCCAATCTTCCATCAACTCATCCCTATGAGCAACCATTTTTACTGTTTTTATACATCCTCCCAGTCTTCATACTTTAATCTTCAGACTCGAAGCTCAAATAAAACTTATTATCCAATGGTCCATCATTAGAGATTCAGGAAGCTAAGTTGTATTTATAATACGCTGCACAGGTCCCTTCGCTTGAGACCATACAGGGTCCTATTGGTGTATCAGGAGTACATTCTTTGCCGAAGTAGCCGCACCGAGGAGGCTTAACTTTTCCCTGGAGAACCTCACCGCAGAGACATCCTTTGGGCTCTTTCGTCGGTTCTACCTCCACAGGAATTTTAACCTCTGCATCGAAAGAAGAAAATTCATCACGGATTTTAAGGCCACTTCCCGGAATAGAACCAAGTCCGCGCCACTCAGAATCACACGGTTCAAAAACCTGGTTGATAACGGCCTGCGCCTTAGGATTACCCTCTGGTTTCACTACTCGTGAATATTGAATTTCTACAGATGGTTTCTTCTCTTTGACCTGTTTAATAAGCATCAAGATACTCTGGAGAATATCCAGAGGCTCAAAACCTGCAACAACACAGGCTATACCGTACTGTTTTGCAAGAGGTTCGTAGGGCTTAGATCCAATAATCGCACTTACATGACCCGGACAGAGATAGCCATCTATTTCCACATCTCCTTCACTCAAAAACTCCATGGCAGGCGGCATAACTTTATGAGCAGAAAGGACAAAATAATTCTTTAGTTTTAGATTCTTAGCTTCTATTAAAGAGGCAGCCACAGTTGGAACTGTTGTTTCAAAACCTATCCCAAGGAAAATTATTTTCCTATCTGGATTTTTTTCAGCAATTGTCAAAGCTTCTAAAGTAGAAGTTACAACACGAACGTTTCCTCCATGAGTGTGTTCTTTTTCCAGATTGGAAGATGACCCAGGAACTTTTATCATATCGCCAAACGTGGTTATGATGACATCGGGCTTACGGATCAGAGCAATTGCCCTATCAATAGTTTGATTGGGTGTCACGCAAACAGGACAACCAGGGCCAGAAATAAGAGTGATATTATCAGGGAGAAGCTCTCGTATACCATTCCTGCCAATAGCCATTGTGTGGGTACCACAGACCTCCATAAAGGTCATTCCATTATTGTCTGCACTTTTGTGAATTGTCTTTACTATACTTTGAGCAACTTCAGTATTGCGAAATTCATCGATGAATTTCAAGCTAACTTCTCCATTTCTTCAAAAAGGCTCAGTGTCTCCATAGCCACCTTCTCATCAAGATGCTGGATTGCAAAACCTGCATGAACAATTACGTAGTCTCCTATTTTAACATTTTCTAAAAGTTGAAGCCCTACTTCTCGCTCTATCCCCCCAATTTCAACAATCCCTTTTTCTCCCTTAATCTTTATAACCTTCATTGGTACTGCCAGACACATAAATTTATCTCCTATCTAACAAAATGATAAATGGCAATTTCATAAACCACTAATGCTTCATAAAATACAACAAATCCACCTGCAATTTCTTCGAGCGAGAAAAGTCCTTTAAAAATTCTCTTCTTTCCGTTTAAAAGAAGAAAAAACAAACCCGCAGCCGTTAAAAAATATTTCAAAAGAAAAAACAATTCCTGACTTACTGAGAGAACATACCGCATGAGCGGGTTGGCTTCAAAAGCTCCTTTCTCAACCAGAAAAATAGTCATGGTTCCATCTACGAGAGAAAAAATCAGAGCAATAAAGAGGCAAAAAACATATTTGCTTTCTACAAAAGAAAAACCTCTTTTTGAAACCATAAGGCCTTGTGAATTCTTTTGTACCATAAGCTTCACAAAGAAAGATAGCAAAAATTATAGTCTAATTCAAGGCAAAATTGATTTTCGAGGCAACCCAACATAAAAGGCTTACGCCTGAACTCCATCTATTTATTTTCTTCAAGAAGTCTGGAACCTATAACAGCCTGCCCCAGAGCCAATCCCCCATCGTTTGTCGGAACCTGAGAATGGGTTAAAACTTCAAAGCTTCTCTTCTCCAGAACCATAGAGAGATTTTCCAGAAGAAACCGATTCTGAAAACACCCTCCACTTAACGCCACAACTTTTATACCACTGCGATCCCGAATTCTCTTGCAGATTTCAAGAAACAACCGAACCAATCCAACATGAAAATTTAGACTGATCTCTTCCGCGGGAACACTGTGTAAAACATCTTTCATAATCTGACTGATAACTCTATCAGGAGAGATGAGAATCTTCTCTCCTTTTTCAAAAATCTTAAACTCATAGGCCTTATCAAATTTCCTATCCCACGTCTTATTACCCATAGCCATCTCAAGCTCCATTGCAGCTTGCCCCTCAAAAGCCACTCTCTGCCGTAGACCAAGTATAGCAGCTACCCCATCGAAAAGCCGGCCCAGGCTCGATGTTAGCGGCGTGTTGATTTCTTTCTGAATCATGCGAACAGCTCCGGCAATCTTATCAGAACCAACCTGCTTTAAAATTGGCAATCCATCCATCCAGTTTATAAAATCTTGTGCATCTTCATTTCCACTATCCTGTCCGTAAACTTTATAAAGATACGATATACCCATTCGCCACGGCTCCTTAATAGCGGCAGCCCCTCCGGGCATGGAGCGATAGTCAAAATGCCCAACACGCTCAAAAGATGAAAAATCAGCGATTAAAATCTCTCCACCCCAGATGTTACCATCACTGCCGTATCCTGTGCCGTCTAAGGAAAGACCTATCACTTTTTCATCTCGACCGTTCTCTGCCAGACAGGAAGCGATATGAGCATGGTGGTGCTGAATACCTATTTTGGGAATCTCCTCCTGCTTTTGTGCCCACTGTGTAGAAAGATAATCAGGATGGAGATCATAAGCCACAGCAGCCGGTTTAATTTGAAGGATCTTTTTTAAATGGTCAATTGTCTTCTCGAAGGAATCAAGAGTCTCTATATTTTCAAGGTCGCCAATATGCTGGCTTAAAAAAGCCTTATCACCTTTGGTAAGACAAATCGTGTTCTTAAGTTCAGCCCCAACAGCCAGGATAGAAGGAATACTGCGTCTTAAAAAAATAGGAAGAGGCACATATCCTCTTGAACGGCGAACAGTTCTTGGCAATCCTCCTACAACCTCAGTGACAGAATCATCATTCCTGATGTAAATTTCTCTATTATGCATTAGGAAAAAATCTGCTATTCTACCAAGACGCTGAAGAGCTTCTTCATTGTCAGTAGCAATCGGCTCTTCTGAGATGTTACCGCTTGTCATCACGAGAGCTACAAAACTTTCTCTTAAAAGCAAGTAGTGAAGCGGTGTATATGGAAGCATTGTACCGAAGTATTTATTTCTTGGGGCTACTGATTCTGTTAGTGGATTGGGATTTTTCTTCTTTAAAAGTACAATCGGCCGACGTGGAGAAAAAAGAAGATCTTTTTCTTTTGGATTCACTTCGGCAAACAGCTCAACTGTTTTAAGATCAGGGGACATCACAGCTAAAGGTTTTTCCTCTCTTCCTTTTCTCTTCCGAAGAAGGGAAACAGCCTCCTCATTGGTTGCATCACAGGCCAAGTGAAATCCTCCCAATCCCTTTACAGCTACGATCTTCCCCTGCTTGAGATAACGAGCTGTTTCAGCAATAGGATCCTCAACATTTATCTCTCTTCCTTCATTGTCAGTCAACCAAACTCCTGGGCCACAGACAGAACATGCATTGGGCTGCGCATGGAATCTTCTGTTAAAAGGATCGTCATACTCCTTTTGACAATCTTCACACATCTGGAAAGAAACCATTGTTGTCTTGGAACGATCGTAAGGAATATCCTTGATAATAGTATATCTTGGGCCACAGTTCGTACAGTTAATAAATGGATAACAATACCTCCGATCATCAGGATCAAAAAGTTCTCGAAGACAATCATTG
>CAZPNF010000215.1:0-4452 GCA_964587715.1 uncultured bacterium
CCAAATACCTTTTCCAGAACCCGACTGGACAAAGCTGTCGCAATATTGGCACCGATAAAACCACCCACGAAAAAACCTATACAAACAAAAGCTGCTATTTTCAAGTTTACATATTCCTGCCTGTAATATATCAATGCAGCAAGAAAACCAATAGGCGGCACCATTAATGCCAACGTTGTCCCCTGAGCCTGATGCTGTGACAACCCAAACAAAAAGATCAGTGCAGGAACAATAATAATCCCCCCACCAATACCAATCAGTCCGCTAAAAATTCCAGCAGTCAAACCCAGAATCAAATAAAGCACAATGTCTGTCATAAAATCCTCCCAATTGTTGAAATCATTAAAAGATAATATAGCCCCACTTTACCGCTGCTATAAACATGCTCTATTATTTTACTATAACTCCATTAGCAAGCGAGTGAAGAATTACCTCTTTTGCTTTTTTTATCGTCTTCTGAAGTCTGGAAGAACCAGAGGCTATCTGCCACTCGTGCCAGAGTTCATCGCTCACCACAAGGAGATTAGCAACTTCTACATTACGAAACTGACCAAGCGCATACATTGCAGAAGTTTCCATATCTACTCCCAGAACACCCTGTTTACTGTACGTTTTAATTTTGGTCACCAGCTCCCGATAAGGGGCATCTGTTGTCCAGAGAGGTCCAGATAGGACCTTCACCTGCTTTTCCCGGCAGGATTCCTGCAGGATTTTTACGAGACGTGGACTCGGTACTATTCTTGACTCATCGCTCATGTAATGAACAGATGTTCCTTCCTCACGAACACAATATGTCGGAATCAAACATGTCCCTGTTGGTGCTGTGGGCTGAAGGCTTCCGGCCAGTCCCAAGCCAAGAAAAACCCTGGCACCACAGGCAATCATCTCCTCCATAATCATGATAGTACCAGGTGCTCCTACTGGTACGTGGGCAAACGACACAGGATGTCCATTCACCTCACCACTGTAGAGAGGATACTCTCTACTGTAAATCCAATGCTTTGAGAGACAAGCCCCGACAGTCCTTGCCAGTGATTCAACAACGTTGCGATGCCATGCAACAACCACAACAGGTGAAACTCCAATATCAGCCGTTGTTATTTTTCGCATGGAAGTAAAGTGATCTATGAACATTTCTGGTGTGATTCGTTCATTCATAGTTTTTTTACCGCTCATGCGCCTGCCCATTGTTGTTTTTTTGATCATTGGTGATGGGAAGATAGAGACCCGTTTTGTTCAGTCTTTTTAATATAACTAATCAAAGGTTTTTGAACAAAGATTATTTAAAACTTTTCCAGAATTGCTTTTCAATATCATCGGGTTTACCATAAGGATTATCTCTATCATATTCCCATTTTAGGGGATTATTTATAATATATTCCCGGATCCGATTTAGTTCATTTTCATTTCTGATGATGTGTTCATAGTAATTACGCTGCCATTTGAAATTATGGGACTTAACGTCGTGAATCAATTTTGTCGATTTCGCCTTGAAATAACGGATTATTTTCCCTAAATGTTGTTTAGGATTTTTCATTATTTGGCATTATTACAAACGCATCTAATTTAAACATTTTATTTAGCAATAATTTGAAATTTTGAGTCAAGTTTTTAATAAGTGTATTTATCATGCATGCACATAAGAGAAATCAAAGATTAAATATCAAAAATCAAAATGACAATGAAAAATGTAAAATTAATCATAACTACTGAAATAGATTTCGTTGTTAGACATATACATAATTTCTGTCATTTTTACATTTTGATATGTAATTTTAATATTTAATTTTTGATGTTTAATCTCCAGATTTTAAGTACACAAAAAAAATCATTTGTGTACTTCTCGTCGGTTTGAGGCGAAGATTCGCTAGCATTTATCCCACTCTTTTGTGAAATCTAACAACACTAAAACTTAGAATTACAACACCGTAGAATATCATAGGAATAACATCCCGCAGCAGAAATCTCAAACCAGACCCTTTCTGGAAAATGTCACGAATAATGCTCATAAAATACCGCATAGGATCTAAATAGGTTAACTTCCTCAAAATCTCCGGCATATTTTCAATGGGGATAAAAAAACCGCTCATCAGTATCATAAAAACCATGAGAAACCACGACATAAACATAGCCTGCTGCTGAGAAGTAGTAGCTGTAGAAACAAAGATTCCCAGCCCCAGTGTGGTAAAAAGATAAATAAATGAAAGTATTGCCAGTAAAGCATAGCTGCCATTCATGGAAATCCTGAACATGACTATACCAAGAACCAATACAATCCCAAGTTCAACATAAGAAAGAATCAGAAATGGAATTAACTTTCCAAGAATCAGCTCGTGTTTTTTCAAAGATGTAACAACAAGCTGTTCCAGCGTCCCCATTTCCTTTTCCTTTACCAGACTCATTGAGGAAAGCATCATAGGAAGAATTGTGAGTAAAACCACTATAATCCCGGGAATTATATACTGCTGGCTGTTAAGCTCAAGATTGTACCACATTCTGGGAACCATAGAAATCAGATGCACATTACTCAACTGTTGCCTCCGAATCGGATTGGACATTATTCCTGTGCCAAACTGATTCAAAATCCCTCTGGCATAACCGAGTGCCACTCCAGCCGTGTTGCCATCTGTACCGTCCACACTTATTTGAATCTGCGGATTCAGATTCCGCTGAAGATCTCTCCCAAAATTGGGCGGAATAATCAGAACCATCTGAGCTTTCCACGATTGGAATTCACTACGAATCCTACGCAAGTCTGAGACATTCCCCACAACATCAAAACGCCCAGTGTGGCTAAATGCTCTTGTGATTTCACGGCTGGCTTGACTGTTATCCATATCAGCAATAAGCAGCTTAATATGGGTTACATCGGTCGTAATGGAATAGGCGAGAATGAATAGCTGAATAACCGGTACCAGAAAAATAATGGCAATCATTGCCTTATCACGAAAGACTTGCCTGAACTCCTTTTTGATCATTGTCAGAACTTGCTGCATCTTATTTCTCCAGAGTGGTCATGAATTTTTTCACCGAAATTGTCAGCAGAAAAATTGTCATGAAAACTAAAATTACTGTTGGAATAATCAACTGAACAAAAGTACTTCCCTTCAAAACGATTCCTCTCACAATAAGTAGATAAAAACGTGCTGGTACAATATAAGTAAAATACTGAAGTAACCTCGGCATTGATGCAATGGGGAAAATCAAACCGGATAACATCATTGTGGGCAAAACAGTAGCTGTCATGGCGATCATCAGGGCAACCTGTTGGGAATTTGCAATTGTGGAAATCAGCACTCCCAGGCTTAACGACAGGATAATGTACAAAAGCGATAGAATAAGTAAAAGGAGTAAACTGCCGATAAATGGAATCTTAAATAAGAAAATTCCTATTGATAAAATTAAAGCGGCGTCCAGGAATGAAAGCAGAATATAAGGCAGCACTTTCCCCAGAATGATTTCGTAGGAACGGACAGGAGAAACCAGAATCTGCTCCATTGTCCCGGTTTCTTTTTCTCTCGCAATTGCCACGCTTGTTAGTAACGAAGTAATCATAATCAAGATCATGGCAATCAAGCCAGGAACAAAAAAATAAGAACTCTTAAAATTTGGATTGAAATAAACCGTGTTTCGCAAATCAAAAGGAAGCTGCAATTTGTTACCACTGTCACGATTGTAATTCATTACAACTTGATTGCAATAATTTTGAATGAGCGTAGCAGCATTTGCATCGGATGCATCGATTAAGAATTGAATCGGTACACGAAATTTGCGCTTAAGTTCTCGATTAAAATCAGCAGGAATTATTACAGCCACTTTAGCTTTTCTCTCTTTGAATAAAGTTTCCACCTGCGATGGATTTCGGTTCACAAAAAAGGGGTGAAAAAATTTGCTGCTGCTGAAATATTGGACAAAATTTCTGGAAGCCAATGATTTTGAATAATCGATTACTGCCATGTTAACCTGCTGGATATCAAGATTGAGAGCATATCCGAACATAATTAATTGAACAACCGGCATCATGATTACGAGAAAAAGTGTACGGGGATCGTGGATAATGTGTAAAAACTCCTTGCGGATGATTGCCCGGATGCGATGCAGGGATCTCTTCATCTCACCATCTCCTCCGCTCTGGATAACCTTAAAAATACTTCCTGCATCGTTGATTTTCCGTATATCTTTTTCAAATTCGATGCAGTCCCAGCAGCAATAAGTTTTCCCTGCCGCATGAATCCCACTCGATGGCAGTACTCTGCTTCATCCATAAAATGGGTCGTCACAAAAATCGTTTTCCCCTGTTCAACTGTCTCATACAAAAGATTCCAGAAATTCCGTCGGGCTTCCGGATCAACGCCAGAAGTGGGTTCGTCTAAAAAAAGAATAGGGGGATCGTGAATCAGAGCACACCCGAGTGCCAGACGCTGTTTAAATCCCAGGGGTAAATCTTTTGTC
>CAZPNF010000216.1:0-1633 GCA_964587715.1 uncultured bacterium
ATCTGAGGGTTTATAATCCTCAAACGACCAATCCCTATCTACGTCTTTTTCAGAAAATAGAGCCAAATTTATATTATTAGATATAACTTTCTTATGAACTACTCTATCGACATTTTCTATTAAACCAATTTCCATAACTTACAATCCCTAAAACGGTACTCCTGCTGGTTCTTCTTCAAAAGTCGGATTCTCAAATCGTGCCCACCTCTTCACAAAATTGAGATGAACACTACCAACAGGTCCATTCCTCTGCTTACCTATAATAACTTCTGCCTTACCTTCTAACGGATTTCCCTGTTTATCTATTTTCTTTCCGTAAAACTCAGGCCTGTAAATAAAAAGTACTACGTCTGCATCTTGTTCAATTGCCCCGGATTCTCGCAGGTCTGAGAGCATCGGCCGTCTATCACCCCCCTGACTTCCACAGCACGGGAAAGCTGCGAAAGAGCCACTACAGGCACGTCCAATTCCTTTGCCAGACCTTTAAGAGATCTGGAGATCACTGATATTTCTTGCTGACGGCTTTCCGTACTTCTCGGACCTTCCATTAATTGAAGATAATCAACTATTATTAAACTGACATCCTTTTCTTTTTTCAACCGCCGCGCTTTGGCACGCAATTCCAGCACATTCATTCCTGGAGTATCATCTATAAACAGAGGAGCCTCTGTAAGCACACCAACACACATGCTGAGTTTCTGCCATTCATCATCTGCCAGGCGCCCGGTACGAACTCCGTGAGCATCTACCCTGGCTTCAGCACAGAGCAAACGAAGAGCCAGTTGACGTTTGGACATCTCCAAGCTGAAAACGCCCACAGGCATTTTACTATCTACAGCAACATTTCTTGCGATGTTAAGACTCAGTGCAGTCTTCCCCATGGATGGGCGTCCTGCTATTATAACGAGTTCGGAAGGCTGAAAACCCGAGGTCAATTCGTCCAGTTTGGCAAATCCCGTTGGGATACCAGTAACAACTCCTTTTCTCTCGTGGAAGCGTTCGATGGTTTCGAAAGCATCGTGCATGATTGGAGAAATGTGCTGGAAAGTTTCCCGAAGCCGTTTACCAGAAAGACCAAATATCCTCTGTTCTGACCTATCTATAATATGATAAACATCCTCTCCGGCCTCGTAACAATCTTTTGCTATTCCTGCTGCTTCTTCTATCAGTTTTCGCAAAAGGTACTTTTCCAGAACAATGCGAGCATGATACTCTACATTAGCCGAAGATGGAATACTCTCGGCCAGCTCTGTTAAATAATAGGTACCTCCAACTTCTTCAAGTATGTTCTGACGTTTTAATTCCTCCGAAAGCGTTATGAGATCAACAGGCTCATTTTTCTCATACAAAGCAAGAGCAGATGAAAAAATCTTTTTATGACTCGTTCGATAAAAACAAGGCGGTTCCAAAATCTCGACTATTTTCCCGATACAATCATTGTCGATCATCATGGAACCAAGTACAGCCGTTTCAGCATCCAGCGATTGCGGAGGTACCCGGTCAAAAGTTGATTCTGGCAGATTTGTATTCTTTGCTACGTTTTTGGTGGATGCCATTCTGGTTTATCCCCTACGATTTCATCGTAGACTCGTCTTAGTTTTTGGACATCTTCCCACGTAGGCCGTTTCCATTG
>CAZPNF010000216.1:1643-4441 GCA_964587715.1 uncultured bacterium
GCAGGATGATAAGTGGCTATTACTGCAATTCCATTGAAATCGTGAACTTCTCCTCTCAAACGACCTAACGGCGCAGTTGTCTTTAAAAGTACCTGCGTAGAAATACGGCCCAGTGTCAATATAATCTTCGGTCTAATAATTTCAATTTGATGTAAAAGATACGGCAGACAAAGAGCAATTTCTTCCGGGAGTGGATCCCGATTCCCCGGCGGTCTGCACTTGAGAATATTACCTATATAAACCTCTTCTCTCTTAAAACCAATTGCTGCAAGAATTTTGTCTAAAAGCTGCCCCGCCCTCCCAACGAAAGGTTCACCTTTAAGATCTTCATCTCTTCCAGGAGCTTCCCCAATAAGCATAAGATTGGCTTTTGGATTGCCTGCACCAAAAACAAAGTGTGTCCTTGTCTCTGCTAACGAACATTTTTGACATTCTTTGGTTGCCTCGCGAAAATCGTCAAGCGTTTCTCCGCCCTCTGAAATCTCAGTATCTGCTATTGCTTCTGGATGTTCTAAAAAAAGCTCCTCTCCAAAAAGTTCCTCCTGTTGTTTCAAGTATTGTCGTGCTTTGTCTAGAATATCTAAGACATCAGCATTACCCACAACTTTACCTCACCGCCACAAACGATTCTACCCTATCCAGAATAACCTGGGCTATTTTCCATTTTGGCATCAAAGGAAGAGATTCTCTTCTGCCTTCACGGTCAAACAGTGTAACTTTGTTTATATCACTGCCAAATCCTGATCCCTCTTCAGTCGGATTATTCAGACAGATCAAATCCAATTTTTTCTCTTTCAACTTCTCAATTGCCCGCTTTTCTCCATCTTCGGTTTCCAGCGCAAATCCTACAACAACACCTCTGTGCTCTGTCAAAGCAACCCTGGATAGAATGTCCTCTGTCCTCTCAAACTTAACCAGCCACTCAGGCTTTTCTTTCTTTAATTTTTGAGGAGACATTTCTGAAGGGCGATAATCAGCCACTGCTGCTGCCATGATAAGTACCTGATGGTGGTCCCATTCTTCAAGAACTATTTTGTTCATCTCCGCAGCCGACTGGACTTTCTCTACAACAATATTGTCGAAGGCACGGAGTCCAGTGGGGCCGCTCACCAGAGTTACTTCTGCCCCTCTCAATGCTGCTTCTTCTGCAAGGGCATACCCCATTTTACCAGAAGATGGATTAGTAATATAACGAACAGGATCAAGAAACTCCTGCGTAGGACCTGCTGTAACCAGAACTTTTACACCTTTTAAGGTTTCGGATCCTAACAGTGCTAACTTCACCTTATCTAAAATGCGATCATAACTTGCCAGCCTGCCGTACCCTTTTGTACCACTGGCAAGTTCTCCCTCCTCAGGAGAAACAAACTGATAGCCCAATTTTTCCAGTTTTTCGCAGTTGGACAGATAAATAGGATTTTGTACCATTTGGTAATCCATAGCAGGAGCAAAAATAATTGGAGATCTGGCAGCCATAATAGAAGTGGTAAGAAAATCATCGGCTATACCAGAAGCAACTTTGCCAATGATGTTTGCTGTAGCAGGAGCAATGAGAACACATTCTGCCCACTCAGCCACACTGATGTGTCTTGTCTTCGCTACACGATGAGAAGGAAAAAGATCAGTTATGACTTCACGACCGGACAGGGTCTCAAAAGTTAACGGCGCAATAAAATGCTGTGCTGCATCAGTCATTACAACCTGAATTTCAGCACCTTCACGCTGAAGCATGCGAAGAATTTCGCATGCCTTGTATGCAGCAATACTTCCGGTCACCCCCAGAAGAACATGTTTGTTATCAAGCCTTTTCATAATTTAAAATGCAAAAATACTCTGCCCGAACATCGGTTGAAAAAATATTCTTCTACTTCCTTTGTATTTTTTAGCCAAAAAACTATTTAAATTTTGCATTCATCCCGAATTAACGGATAAGTAACGTTCCGTACGCAAACCACATTCTATTTAGATGGCCGCGAATAGCTATAAATCGGTCCCTTATCCGTTCCCCTGTTTTGTCTCCTCTGCGCTCTCTGCGGTTTATGAATTATCAGTCTACAAAACGCTGCGCAAGATACACACCCACCCCTGCACCAATAGTGCTTAATAAAAATGCCATGAACAAACTTATACGTGAACCAAGCCACCAGCCTAACCAGCCGCCGAGTGTAGCACCTATCAGTATAAATAACCTGCGCATAATAGAGTCCTATCTCATTCTATAAATTCAAATATTGAAGCTCAACATTCTCATTGTCAAACTCAGGAACGACACGACCGATTCTAGGAACTTTCTCAAGACTACGAGATACATTAACGATAGGGACTGTACTTCATTCTTTGCAGTATTCATAATACCTCTACTCTTTGCAAAAATACCTAACAGCCCAATGATTTTTCTGCATTCAACAAAACTTCTGATTAACTCGCGCCCTCCTCTTCTTCCTCAGGAAAGTCATACCTGCACTCAAGCATTTCATTGGCCATTTCCTCAAGTGCTACTCGCGTGGGCTTGGGATATTTTTCATGCTCGCGCATGAGGGCTTCTTTATCAATTTCTATATCTCCAAAATCTTCGCCCTCTTTAGTCTCAGCAACCGGCGTTTCACCCAGATTCATCATTATCCGAAGCTTCTGCTCATCGTTTACCTGCCGAGCACGCTTAGACATAACTACCACAGCCTCAAATAGACTGCTTGTCCTTTTTAATAAATCTTCCAAAGATATTTCCATAAGACAATACCTCATTTTTTTTGGTTCTTCACGAAAATGCGTACTTTATAATTCATTCATAACAACAT
>CAZPNF010000217.1:0-4440 GCA_964587715.1 uncultured bacterium
TGCAAATGTTCGGCTAACAAAAAGGCCCTCTGCCCACCCAAATTCTTGAATCAATGCGGAGTCAATGTCTTCTCTTTTTGATGGATTTTGGATCTTTTTTTTTGTATATTTGTTTAACAATGATTATCTGAGAAGAAGTAAATTGGAGTCTAATCAATGACACAGATGCAAGAGGCCAGAGCTGGCCGCATCACCGAAGAAATGAAAATAGTTGCCGGTGAGGAAGGAGTTGATGTTGAGGTTCTCCGGGATCGTGTTGCCCGTGGTGAAGTGGTTATTTTAAGAAATAACAAGCATAAAAATATTAAACCTGTAGGAGTTGGGAAGGGATTGCGCACCAAGGTAAATGCCAATCTTGGTACTTCAACAGATTATCTTGATGTGGATTACGAAGTTGAGAAGGCAAAGGTTGCTGTCCAGGTGGGTGGAGATACAATAATGGATCTCTCAACAGGAGGAGACCTTGCAAGAATAAGACAGACCATCATGAAGGAAGTTCCTGTTGTTATCGGGACAGTTCCCATATACCAGGCGGCTATCGAAGTAATACAGGCAAAAGGTGCGCTTATAAGAATGATGCCTGATGATATTTTTGCTGTTCTGGAAAAACAGGCAGAAGAAGGAGTAGACTTTTTTACTGTACACTGCGGTGTGACGCAGGCAAGTATTGCCAGGCTGCAAAAGCAAGGGCGGCTCATGGATATTGTGAGTAGGGGTGGTTCCTTCTTAACAACATGGATGATTGCTAATAAACAGGAAAATCCACTTTTTGAGTATTTTGATCGGGTTCTGGAAATTGCCAGTGCTTACGATGTTACACTGAGTCTGGGAGATGGTTTGAGGCCAGGCTGCTTAGCTGACGCAACAGATCGGGCTCAGATTGAGGAACTTGTTACTCTGGGAGAATTGACAAAACGGGCATGGGAAAAAGGTGTGCAGGTAATGATCGAAGGGCCAGGGCATGTTCCAATGAATCAGATACAGACAAATATCGAACTGGAAAAAAGTCTCTGCTCTAATGCACCGTTTTACGTACTGGGTCCGATTGTAACAGATGTCGCACCTGGTTACGATCATATTACATCGGCTATTGGAGGTGCGCTTGCTGCAGCAGCAGGTGCTGATTTTCTCTGCTACGTTACACCTGCAGAGCATTTGAAGCTTCCCAACTTAGAAGACGTTCGTCAGGGTGTGATTGCTACCAGAATTGCTGGACATGCCGCTGATATTGCCAAAGGACTTCCAAATGCCATGGAGTGGGATGTTGCAATGTCCAGAGCCAGAAAAAATCTTAATTGGAAAGACCAAATAAAGCTGGCTATGGATTCAGAACGGGCTGAGAAATTTCGTGAGGAAGGTAAACCCCACATGGAAGATGTTTGTTCGATGTGCGGTGAGTATTGTGCTATAAAGTTAGTGAAGGAAGTTCTCAGGAAGGGAGAAACGAGTTAAGAAACAAGGAGGTACTGCTGGGTATTGGATGCTGAAAAACGGAGACAGGAAACCGGAGACGGGAGACAGGAAACCGGAGACAGGATGGAATTTAGCCTTTCATTTGACAATTGACAATTGATAATTGATAATTGATAATTGATAGAACATCCCCTGTCGTCCCCATCAAGGGAGATAAAAACTAGAAATCAGACGTGTAGGAGCAAAGAAATAATGTTAGAAATTGTAACGTATCCTGATCCTGTTTTGCGGCAGAAGGCCGAAACCGTAGGAAATATCGATGATGAGATCCGTTCCTTGATGAAAGGAATGGCAGAAGTTATGTATCAAGATGATGGGATAGGATTGGCTGCTCCTCAGGTTGGTGTTTCCCAAAGAGTTATTGTAGTAGATGCAGGAGAAGGACTGGTCAGTCTCTCTAATCCTGAAATTATTTATGAGGGAGAAGAAAAAGAGCAGATGGAGGAAGGATGTCTCAGCCTTCCTGGTATTCGGGTGGATGTCTTGAGGGTAAAAAAGATTACTGTCAGGGGGATTAATGAAAATGGAGAAACAGTTAAAATAGATGCTGAAGGACTTTTAGCACGTGTTTTTCAGCACGAAATTGATCATCTAAATGGGATCCTTATTATTGACCATGCATCTCCACTTCACAGGACACTTCTTCGATCAAAATTGAAAAAGTTAGAAAAAGAAACGTAGGTAAATGCGAGGATAACCTTTGCCCAGAAAAAAGATACTATCAAAGGCATTACTGAAAGGCATTCCTGTTTCAGAAGGGGTAGCAATTGGAAAGGCCTGGATTTTAGAAAGCCCCTGGGATGAAGTTGCAGCAATCTCACTAAAAAAAGAAAAAACGGAGAGAGAAGTTCGGCGGTATGAACGTGCAATAAAAGAGGTTGCAAAACAGCTTGTTAGGTGCCGGAACCGCGTAAAGCGGGAGATTGGTCCGGAAGAAGCCAAGATTTTCCATGCTCATCTTTCCATCTTAAATGATCCCTTTTTCCAGAATGAAATCCCCAAATTAATTCGGGAGAAACAAAATAATGCTGAATATGTTCTCAAGCTCGGAATCAACAAGTGGATAAAATCTTTCAGCAAAGTGGAAAACGATTATTTTCGTGATCGGATTGATGATATTAGAGATGTAGCTGTACGTATTCTCAGAATTCTTCTTAGTCTAAAAGAAATAAAATTCTCTCTGAAGGAACCGGCCGTTTTAATTGCTCACAATCTTACACCTTCGGACACTGCCAGGATTGATCCTGAAAAAATTCTGGGATTTGCCACTGAACTTGGTGGTAAGACATCTCATGCAGCCATTATAGCACGTTCCCTGGGTATCCCCGCAGTTGTTGGAATTGATAAGTTAATGAAAAAAGTTTCAGAAAATGATACTGTCATTGTGGACGGTAATACCGGGATTGTTCATATCGATCCTCTTGAAGATGTATTGAAAGGCTATCAGAAAAGACAGAAGCAATTTACTGTTTACAGAAAACGGCTTTCAGAAATAATGGATCTTCCAGCAGTTACAAGGGATGGAGTGGAGGTTTCACTCCAGGCAAACATTGCCATGGCTGCAGATATAAGTTTGGCTGCTCGGTATATGGCCGATGGAATCGGACTTTTCAGAACCGAGCTTCCCTTTCTTCTTGCAGGGAGGCTTCTTACTGAGAGTGAACAGTTCAGAATTTATCGAACTGTTGTTGAGGCCATGGAA
Organism: uncultured bacterium; assembly: GCA_964587715.1. Lineage (GTDB taxonomy): Bacteria > Zhuqueibacterota > QNDG01 > QNDG01 > DSAB01 > CAYYPT01. The sequence continues at coordinate 3,176 of CAZPNF010000217.1, forward strand.
GGTAAAACCGTTACTATACGGACACTGGATCTGGGAGGAGATAAATTTTTGCCTTTCCAGGGTATAGAAAAGGAGCACAATCCTTTTCTTGGCTGGCGTTCTATCCGGATTTCTCTTCAGGAACGAGACATTTTCAAAACTCAGTTAAGGGCAATTTTTAAGGCAAGCCGTTTCGGAAAAGTCAAAGTCCTTTTTCCAATGATTTCGAGTTTAGATGAGATCCTTGAGATACAAAAGATTATAGGCGAGATTAAAAAAGAATTCAAGAGAAAAGAAATAGAATTTGACGCAAATCTCCCGGTTGGGATAATGGTTGAAGTTCCTTCTGCTGCAATTTTAGCCGACTACTTCCTGCAGTATGTAGATTATTTAAGTATAGGGACTAACGATCTCATACAGTATACATTGGCTGTTGACCGTAACAACGAAAGAGTAGCCAAGTTTTATCAGCCGCTTAATCCTGCTGTTTTGAGTCTGATTAAAAATACTATTCGGGCAGCAAATCAGGCAGGTAAATCTGTTTCTCTCTGTGGAGAGATGGCTGGAAATCCTCTTTATACTCCCATGCTTTTAGGATTTGGATTAAGGCAGTTCAGCATGAGTCCTCTTATGCTTCCAGAAGTAAAAGAAAGAGTAAGAGCCGTTTCCGTAGAAGAATGTGAAAAGATTGCAGAAGAGATTCTCCAAATGGGTTCAGCTGAGGAGATTGAAAAGGTCTTGTGGGCTTTTAATGCTGAGGCCAATAAAAGACAGCCGGTTGCTTATATGGAAAGAACAAGTTAACAATTTGTTGTTGCGGAAAGAGCTTCGATAGTTTCCGCAACAATAGAAAGGGTGAATTCCTCAAGCTTTGGAATCTATGCTTTAAGCTTTTTTTGTCCTGCAAAAGCTCCTGCCACTGCCAATGAATTTTCATTCATGCTGGAGTTCACTCCTTCGCCTTTTTCCCCCTGGCAGCGAACCTCCTATTTCACAGCCTTTTCATTTTACGTTTCTGCCCTTGTTTATGATGATGCGTCTCAGAGGATAAAAAGGTTAGGCTGGATACAGTGGAAAATACTTGACTTTCAGCCACAATCTCTTTAAATTTATGTTTGTAAAAAGGCGGTGTAGCTCAGCTGGGAGAGCAGCGGAATCATAATCCGCGTGTCCGGGGTTCGAGTCCCTGCACCGCTACGATTGGTCTAAAAAAGGAGGGGGAAATTTATAGAGAAAGAGGTTCATCCTATTAATGCGTACTTTTCTTTTCTAAGCAATCAAATAAG
>CAZPNF010000218.1:0-4425 GCA_964587715.1 uncultured bacterium
AGAGGAATTGTTAAATTGTCATCAACTCCTCTGACAAAAACATCAATAAAAAAAGCACCAGTAACTCCTGCTAAGCCCACTATAAAATGATTCTTTAAAAAAATAAAAGCAACTATAACTGCTGTCAAAAGAAAAACACCGCACCCCTCTATCGTTTTATCACGGTAAAAAAAATGTTTTCCCCAGAGTCTTCCTACTGCTGCGCCAAAAGCATCCGAAACTACAAGAAAAAGAAGCGCCACTATAGCAATCCATTTATCAAAAAACAGAACAGTTAAAAAAGATCCTAAAAGGAGATACGTTGAACCTGTTGGGCTGGACCATTCATGTTTTCTCAAGAGATCACCAAGAAGATGGTAAAAGTGATGTGAAAAAGCCTGCCATTTAAAGCGTCCGATCTCAACTCCAACAGCTGCCAGAATTAAAACAGCAAGGGTTATTAACATAATTTTTTTGGTTAGAATCAAATAACCAGCAGGGATAGTAAGGGCAAAAAGATGAATTCCCTTTCTTATAATTTCATTATTAACAGTTATTGTTTCTATACGGTTTGTATTCACAGTTTATTACACTCCTATTAACTCCCTTTTTCCGCCTCATCGCGAATAGTCACAAGAACTGAAGCGGGATCATCAGCACGAAAGATAGCAGAGCCAACAACCAATACGTCTGCTCCTGCATTAACAACCTGAGGGGCTGTTCTCAAATCAATTCCCCCATCAACCGCAATAAGTGGAGGATTAGGTAAAGAAGCTATCATATTCTTCAGGGCAGTAATTTTTTTGAGAGGCTCAGGGAGAAAAGATTGTCCCCCAAATCCAGGGTGAACTGTCATAATCAAAATTCGCTCAAACTGATCAAGAACATTTTCTATAACCCCTATATCTGTCTCAGGATTCAGGGCTGCACCAGCCTTAAGCCCAAGATCATGTATTTTACCAGCTAATAAGGGAAGATTCTTGCCAGTTTCTGGGTGAACAACGATTCCTTCAACACCGCAATCTTTAAAAGCTTCAAGATATTTATCAGGTTCCTCAATCATAAGATGCGCCCAAAAAGGAAGTTTAGTTATCTTTCTAATCGAGCACACAACAACTGGGCCAAAAGAAATATTGGGAACAAAATGGCCGTCCATAACATCTAAATGTATTCCATCAGCACCTGCTTTTTCTACAAGCAAAATTTCTTCCCTGAGACGAGAGAAATCAGCAGAAAGTATAGATGGATATATTGCTATCTTTCTCACTAATCTTCCTCTAATTGGCTAACGACAAGATCAATCTCCTGACCCTGAGACACTTCCTGTCCCGGAGCAATTGCCTGTTCAATTACTGTGTCCGGGATAAGCTTGTTATTAACTTTGTATGTAACGCTTCCAATTTTTAAACCTGCTTTTCCCAACAATTTTTTTGCAGTTTTTAAACTTTTCCCAACCACATCAGGAACCAAAAACCTGCCCGGCAGACGCCCAAGACTTACTGTTATATCCACAACTGTCTTTTCTACTACTGTACTATCAGGAGGGATACTCTGGTTACATACCACACCGCCGGGATAGTAATCATTATATTTGTAAAAAACATCCCCAATTTTCAATCCAGCCTGTCTGATAGCAAAAATAGCATCTCGTTCTGAGGAACCTAAAACCCTTGGAACCTGCATCGATCTTTCTCCAGCACTTACCGTTACGTAGATTCTGCGTCCCTTTTTTACTCTAGAAAAAGGAGCAGGATTTTGAGCAATAACAGTTCCCGCAGGATAAGTATCATCAAACTGTTCCTTGTCTCTGATAATTTGGAATCCCTTTTTATTAAGGATTGTTTTTGCTTTTTCGAAGGAAAGTTCAGTAACATCAGGGAGTTCCTCTTCCGCACCATGATGTGTGTAAAGAGGCATGATGACCCAGTCCGCAAGGAAAACTAAAAAAATCAGCATTATAATTGTGGAACCCAGTCCCAACAACACTGTTCTGTGTCGCTTGAACCATTTCTTTAGGAAATTCATCTATACCTCACCAAATACATCCCCAGCGTGGAGAACATGCCCTCTAAGGAACTCATCTATTCTCATTCTCCGTCTGCCCTCCATCTGGAGTTCCTGTATACGAATCGTACCTTTACCAGTGCCTACTACAATTCCTTTTTCAGAAACTTGAACCACTTCACCAGGCTGAGAATTTCCCTTCAAATGTATTTTTTCTACAGATGCTCTAAAAATTTTAACTCTTTCCCCATTCCAGATAGTAAAAGCACCAGGCGAAGGGGAAAATCCTCTGATCAGATTAACGATTTTTTCAGCAGGCTGTTGCCAATCGATCACACAGTGTACTGACAAAATCTTTGGCGCGAGAGTTGGTTCACCCTTCTGAGGAATGGGTTTTATTTTACCCAATTCGATGAAATCCAGACTCCGTAAAAGAAGCTCAGCACCAACAACAGCAAGGCGGTCATGAAGCTCACCTGCAGTTTCTTCCTCTCTTATATCAATTCCTTCTTGAAGTATAAGATCACCAGTATCCACGTTTTTTGTAATAAAGAAAGTAGTGACACCTGTTCTTTTCTCCCCGTTTATTAGTGCCCATTGAATGGGGGCTGCGCCACGGTATTTTGGCAAGAGAGAAGCATGAAGATTAACCGTACCTCTAGGAGGCATTTCATAAATCTCAGGCGGAAGAATGCGAAAACCAACAACTGCAAAACATTCCCCATCCAACTTCTTCAATTTTGCAAGAAACTCATGGTCTTTCAAATTCTCAGGTTGAAAAACCGGTATTTTTTGCCGAAGAGCCTCATTCTTTACGGGAGGGGATGCCACACGAAGCCCCCTCCCTCTGGGACGATCTGGCTGAGTTACCACAGCCAGAATCTGGTGTGAACTCATCACCAATTTTCTGAGACTGGGAACAGCAAATTCAGGAGTCCCCATAAAAACAATGCGCATAATTTACCGTTACTCTGATTTTTTCTTTAAAACCTGAGCCACAGAACTATTTGAAATTTCTATCTTCACATTCTCGGCAATTTTTACAACGAGCAGCCCTTCGCTTTCCTTGATTCCTGCAATAGTTCCTACAATACCACCCGCAGTGAGAATCCGATCTCCTTTCTGCAATCTTTCCAGCATTGCTTTGTGCTCTTTTTGCTTCTTGGTCTGTGGCCTTATCATCAACCAATACATAATAACAATGATAAGAAGTAACGGCAAAAAAGCCACTAAAGGATTTCCTCCTTGACTTCCCCCACTCCCGGATGTACCCATTAGTAATGCAATGTAATTCACGCTATCCTCCTTCTTTTAAAACAACATATTGTTTTTCATCGACTCGATACTCATTAAAAAAATCTTCCTTCCAGCTCTGAAATCTATCCTGAATAATTGCCTCCCTGGCCTGTTGCACAAGTTCCATATAGAAGTAGAGATTGTGGATAGTTGCCAGACGAAGGCCCAAAATCTCTTCGGCCTGGAAGAGGTGACGGATATAAGCTCTGGAAAAATTCTGGCAGGTGTAGCATCCACACCTTTCATCAATAGGTGAGAAATCCCACTGGAAAGATTGATTTTTGATCACCAGTTTTCCTCTACGTGTGTAAACTGTTCCGTTACGTGCATTCCGTGTGGGAATAACACAATCGAACATATCCACACCAAGTGCAATCGATTCCACAATATCCTCAGGTTTGCCAACACCCATCAGATACCTTGAGCAATCTTCTGGAAGTAAATCTGTACAAAGATCTACAGTTTCCAGCATTGCTGTTTTTGGTTCACCTACTGCAAGTCCACCAATTCCGTAACCATCAAAGCCGATTTCTACCAACTGCTCTGCACTGCTTTTTCTTATAGAATCATACGTACTCCCCTGAACAATACCAAAAATAGCCTGATATCCACCAAACTTAGGATTAGTCTGTTTGAATCTTTCCAGAGAGCGTTTTGCCCAGACAATAGTTCGCTCGTTTGCTCTGAGAGCATCCTCATAGGAACAGGGGTAAGGCGAACATTCATCGAGCACCATCATAACATCGGAGCCAAGATTTCTCTGTATATCTATAACTGATTCTGGAGTGAACGTATGATACGAACCATCTATATGCGATTGAAATACAACCCCCTCCTCAGTAATCTTTCTAAGATCAGCTAAACTAAAAACCTGATACCCACCGCTGTCCGTGAGAATTGGAAACGGCCATCCTATAAAATTGTGAAGACCACCAGCCTCACTGATCAGTCGATCCCCTGGCCTGAGGTACAGATGGTAGGTATTCCCAAGAATAATCTGCACACCCACTTCTCTGAGCTCACGTGGCGAGACTGTTTTTACTGTTCCCTGTGTACCCACCGGCATAAAGATAGGGGTTAGCACCTCTCCGTGGGGTGTTGTTAATACACCTGCTCTGGCCTTTGATTTTCTATCAGTTTTCTCTA
>CAZPNF010000219.1:0-4412 GCA_964587715.1 uncultured bacterium
AGGTTCGACCATAACTATAAAAGCCAGCTTTTAGAATATATCCAGGGAAAGGAAGGCAAGAGTCCAGAGTATATTGTTGTTGGAGAAAAAGGACCTGACCATGAAAAAGAATTCACAGTAGAAGTTCGTGTGAATGGCAAAGTATTGGGAAAAGGTAAAGGATACAATAAAAAAAGTGCAGAACAACAGGCTGCACATGAAGCTATAAAAAATTTATAATATTCGACATTGTTATGTTTGCGGCTTTGCCGTGCTATGGGATGATTTGGAGAATAAATCTAAGAAGTATTATACTATAGGAGAGAAATTGTATGGATTATTTTTTGACAGAAGAACAGGTTATGATTCGGGATCTTGCCCGTCAGGTTGCTCAGGAAAAGATAAAACCTGTAGCAGCTAAATATGATGAATCAGGTGAATTCCCCTGGGAAATTATGGAAACGTTGGCTGAAATGGATTTCTTCCGTATTTATTTAGATGAAGAATACGGAGGATTGGGACTGGGTTTGATGGGACTCGTTTTAGCAACAGAAGAGTTGTCAAGAGCCTGTGGCGGCATCGCTCTTGGGTTTGCAGCCACCGCTCTGGGTACGATGCCGCTGCTTATGGTGGGGAGTGAAGAGCAAAAGAAAAAATACCTTCCTGATCTAGCATCAGGGAAGTCACTTGCGGCTTTTGCTCTTACAGAACCAGAGGCAGGGTCCGATGTTACCAGTATGAAGACAATAGCTAAAAAAGATGGCGATAGCTATATTATTAATGGTGTAAAACATTTTATAACCAACGGTGGTGTGGCAAAGTTTTACACTGTTATTGCTTCTACTGATCCCAGCAGAGGGGGTCGTGGGGCATCGGCTTTTATTGTAGAAGATGGAACACCAGGATTCTCCTACGGGAAAAAGGAAGAGAAAATGGGAATTCGTGCTTCAGCGACTGGCGAGCTGGTTTTTGAGGATTGCCGTATCCCGAAGGAAAATCTTTTGGGAAGAGAAGGAATGGGCTTTTCCATTGCTCTGTGTACTCTGGATCGTTCCAGGCCCGGAGTTGCTGCTCAGGCTCTTGGTATTGCACAGGGGGCGCTGGATCATGCAGTAGAATACAGTCGTCAGCGGGTTCAATTTGGACATCCTATTTCCAGTTTTCAAGCAATCCAGTTCAAATTGGCTGATATGGTTACCCAGATTGAGGCGTCGCGGGCTTTAATCTACTCAGTAGCACGGATGATCGATGGAGGAGTTGAAGATATTTCTAAAGCAGCGGCCATGTGTAAACTTTTTGCCTCGGATGTCGCTATGGCTGTGACAACAGAAGCTGTCCAGATTTTTGGTGGTTACGGTTACATGAAAGAGTATCCTATTGAAAAGTATATGAGGGATGCCAAGATTACCCAGATCTATGAAGGAACTAACGAGATACAAAGAAGTGTGATTGGTCGACATCTCATAAAAGAAGCAGCTTCAAAGAAATAGTAGAGACACAAAATATTATGTTTCTTAAAACTGACAATCCTTATCTCGGAAAGGGGAACTAATTGTGAAACTCGCGGTGACTGGCGGTGCTGGGTTTTTGGGTTTTCATCTTTGTAATAAGCTGGCAAACAAGTTTGAAAAGATATTTGTTATTGATATTGCCCCAATTAAGCCTTCGGAGTACCCGGAGAATGTTGTTTATTCTCAAGTTGATGTCCGAGATTTTATTGCTTTAAGTGACGTGCTTTCAAAGGCAGATGTTATTGTTCATGCAGCAGCAGCATTGCCCTTATGGAAGGAAAAGGATATTTTCGATACCAATATTAAGGGAACTATTAATGTTCTTGAATCTGCTTTAAAAAATAATATAGAGAGAGTAGTTTTTGTTTCCTCTACAGCGGTTTATGGTATTCCTGAAAAACATCCTATTTATGAAGATGATCCTCTTATTGGTGTCGGTCCGTATGGAGAAAGCAAAATTGAGGCCGAGAAAGTGTGTGAACAATACCGGCAGAAAGGCTTGTGTGTACCGGTAATCAGGCCGAAAACTTTTATTGGAAGTGGGCGGTTAGGAGTTTTCCAAATTCTTTATGACTGGGTTGAAGATGGGAAAAAGATACCTGTTATAGGGAATGGGGAAAATCGTTATCAACTCCTGGAAGTTGAGGATTTAGTGGAAGCAATTTATTTAACTTTAACATTGCCTGAAGAAAAGGTTAATAATACATTCAACATTGGGGCCAAGAATTATGGAACAGTTTTAGAAGATGTTGGAGCTTTGTGCGATTTTGCCGGTACAGGCGCAAAGGTTATGCCGATACCTTCATTTATAGTGAAACCGATCCTCGAGGTATTATGGTTAATGCGAGTTTCACCTCTGTATAAATGGGTTTATGGTACGGCTGATAAGGACTCTTTTGTTGCGATAGAAAAAGCGGAAAGAGTATTAAATTGGGAACCCAAATACAGCAATGTAGAAACCCTGGTAAAATCATACAAATGGTATCTTAACCATAAAGACGAACTAAGCGGGTCAGGTGTTACTCATCGTGTTGCATGGAGGCAGGGTATATTGAAGTTTTTTAAAAGGTTTCTGTAATTGTGATTTGGTGTTTGGTATCTGGAATTTTCTAAGAAGGGCATCTTTCTGACAAAAAACTTTAACCTTGCTTTAGAAGGCGAGGTTTTTTATTGACAAAAAGTTTTATTATTCGTATATTGTTTGACAAATAAAACATTATTTGGGCTGTCTAATTAATTGAGGCAAGCGATGGAATCAAAATATGAACTCAGCATAGTTCTGCAGGGTTACTTAGAAAAGATATATGAACAGTGCGTAAAGAATAAAGTTGCACGCGTTAGCGAAATAGCCAGAATAATGAATGTCAACAAAGCTTCTGTCACAAGTGCTCTTAAGGAGTTGTCTAAAAGGGGATTGATTAATTATAGTCCCTACCAATATATAACACTTACGAAAGAAGGGGAGAAACAGGCAAAAAGATTAATGCAAAAACAGAAGATCATTCAGGATTTCTTTGAACAGGTTCTTCTGATTCCATCTGAGATTGCAGAGCGGAATGCATGTGTCCTTGAGCACGTTCTGGAAGATGTGGTTCTTGAGCGGCTTGAGAAATTTCTTCAGTTTCAAAAATTGCATTGCGAAACTCATCTTATCTGGAATTGTGATAAAGGGTTCGTTTGTCCAAAAGATTAAATAGTAAAAAAACAAAAAGGAGTTATTGTGTTATGAAAATTGGCAAGAAATTTAAATCGGGGTTACGGATTCTGTCGCTCTTTATAATAGGAGTTTTGTTCTCCACTCATACTCCTGAGCTAATAGCAGAAGTTACTTTGAAAGGTGAAATCCGGGGTAAAATAATTGATATCTCTTCTGGTCAATCATTGATGGGGGTTAATGTATTTGTAGAACACACAACAGCAGGAAGTGCTACAAATGCTGATGGTCAATACCGTATTAAAAATGTACCTGTTGGTGAAGTCAAGCTTGTTGCTTCAATGATTGGCTACAAAATGGAACGCAGGGTTATTAATGTTTCTCCTCTAAAAGTTACTACTGTGAATTTCAAACTTCGGCCTACTATTTTAGAAATGGGGGCGATCGTGGTTACCGGGACAGGTACACCAGAAATTTATGAAGATACACCAGTGAGAACAGCAGTAATACCCCATCGCCTCATTGAAAAGAAACACTCTGTAAATCTTGCCGAAGCTCTTTCTTTTACCACAGGTGTACGTGTGGAAAACAACTGCCAGAATTGTAATTTTTCTCAGGTCAGAATTCTTGGCATGGGCGGGAAATATTCCCAGATTCTCATTGACGGTGATCCAGTAATCAGCAGTCTTGCAGGTGTTTACGGTCTGGAACAGATTCCTGCGGAAATGATCGATCAGATCGAAGTTGTCAAAGGCGGTGGCTCTTCTCTATACGGAGGAGGTGCAGTTGCAGGTGTTATTAACTTGATCACGAGACGTCCTGTAACAAACCAGGTGCATTTAAACTATCTTGGAAATTCAACCGGTGGTAAGATGGACCATCATGTAGGTGCAGTGGCTGAATTTGTTAATCCAGCTAATACTTCCGGAGGGTTTGTTTTCCTGTCTGCCCGCGAGAGAACTCCTTATGACTATAATAAAGACGGATACAGTGAATTAGGAGAGCTCAAAAACGAATCGTTGGGTTTTAGCTGGTATCTTCACCCATCTGAAAATAGTGAATTTTCTGTCCATTTTCACCGCATTCACGAACAGAGACGCGGAGGAAATAAGTTTGATCTTCCAGTACACGAAGCTGAGATTGCAGAAGCTCTTCAACACTGGCGATGGGGTGGAACACTCAGATGGAATCATCATCCATCTCCTCTTTTTGATTATCGGCTTTACTACTCTTTTGCTTTTGAAAAACGAAAATCTTATTACGGCGGA
>CAZPNF010000220.1:0-1710 GCA_964587715.1 uncultured bacterium
GTCCCTTTTTGATTTTTTATCTGTCGTTTTCATGTTTAATTTTTGATCTTTGATTCTTATTTACCCACTCAAATCAACATAGAACCCAATTATTCTTTTGCATGGCCTAATGCTAATGGTACTATTTCGGCTTATTCTAAATATCCTCAAGTTGTTAATGCAGCACATGCAGCAGGAGTAAAGGTATTGGTTGCGTTGGGAGGGTGGGGGCAATCCGATGGATTTTCGCCCATGGTGGCTGACTCGTCAACACGGACCACTTTTATCAATAATCTTATTGCTTATTGCGACAATAATGGATACGACGGAGTGGATATAGATTGGGAATCTCCTGCTGACAATAATGACAGAAAGAATTTGAATCTTTTTATAGAAGAACTCCGTACAGCATTTGATGATTATGATGAAGATTGGCTTATAACCATGGCCGTACCTGCGAGCTTATGGGCAGGTCAATGGTTTGATTTTGATACATTGAAAAATTATGTTGATTGGTTCGGTTGTATGACGTATGATTTTTTTGGTGAATGGGTTTCCAGAGCAGGGCACAATTCGCCGTTGTATCCTCCAGCCCAGAACAATAATGGCTCTGTTCAGTCTGGCATATCATATTTAAATAAAACCAGAAAAGTACCAAAGGAAAAGATTCTTCTGGGCATTCCATTTTATGGAAAAGGATGCAAGGCTGCAGGATATAACAAGACCAACGAGGGTGACAATAAAGAGTATCACTATTCGGAAATTGTACCTTTAATTGGAAATGGATGGACATATCACCGGGATGATGTTGCAAAGGTGCCTTATCTTATTAATAATGATTCCACCAAATTTATTTCGTTTGACGATACAACATCTGTCCGTTTAAAATGTGAGTATGCAAAAGAGCAAAATTTGGCTGGTGTGATGATCTGGGCACTGGGTCAGGATGTTATTGGAGATGATCAACCGCTTCTTGAAACAGTGGGCCGAGCTATGGGACTTACTACGGGGATATATGCGTTTCGGCAAGAAACTCCCGGTTCGTTTGTATTGTTGAATAACTATCCTAATCCATTTAATGCACAAACAATTATTTCTTATTATTTACCCAGAAAGGAAGAAATAAAAATAGAGATTTTTAATATGCTGGGGAAACGGGTATCGGTTCTTCTCCGTGGGACTCAATCTTCGGGATGGCATAATGTTCGTTTTAATTCTCAAGGGGTTTCTTCTGGAGAGTATCTGTGTCGAGTTTCCACGGCTTCTTTCTCTAAGACTGGTAAGATGATGGTTGTTGCAAGATAAAGCAGAGTATTAAAGGATAAATAGTGATGTTGGTTCTACCTATTAGAATTTTGATGCATAGTCATCGTAAGATACTAAATACTATCAGGATTCATAAGGAGATTTCTGGTGCTGAGCTGGCTCGTATAACCAAATATCAACCGTCGACTGTTTTATATATTTTGCGGTCACTGGAAACAGATGGTTTTATTGAGGTGAGCAGGATCGGCAGCTCGTTGGGTTCTGCAGGTAAACCGCCAACGCTCTGGAAATTAGTGGCGGATAGAGGATATATAATTGGGATTGAAGCTATCCCTAATGAGATTAGAACAACAGTGGTTGATTTTGCCTGTAATATTGTCCATCAGGAGATTAAAAAGGATCTTGCTGATTTTTACGGTGAACAGATAACTTCTGGTATTGTTGGGTTTGTCAGAGAGATTATCA
>CAZPNF010000220.1:1720-4383 GCA_964587715.1 uncultured bacterium
GTTAAACCTGTCTGAGGATAAAATAATTGGGGTGGGTGTTGCCTTGCCCGGGTTAGTTGATAGAAAACAGGGTCTGGTCCATTATTCCAGGAACTTATTTCTAAAAAACTTTCCACTGCAAAATGTTTTACACGGATTATTGAATCTCCCAGTTGCTGTTGCTAACGATTCAAATGCTGGAGCATTGGGCATTCGTTGGCACTCAAATAGTACCGAGAATTTACCACCTAATGTTGTGTTCTTGACAGTTAATGAGAAAATACGTGATATCGGAGCTGGATTGATATTGAACAATCAGCTTTATGAGGGTGCTTCAGGTACTGCTGGCGAGCTTTCCAGTTCTTTACCAGTCATATCGAAATTGATAGAAAAAGGCAAAAATAAATACGGTGCTGATTTTCCTGTATTGCAAGAATATTTAGTGCATGGTAGTTTTTCAATTTCCGAAATTGCAAAACATGCAAAGGAAAATTGTCCCTTCTCAAATTTTATTCTGCGCAACATCAGTAAATTTATTACGGAAGAAATACTTCGCATTATTGAATTTGTAAACCCTGATTCTATTGTTATTGGTGGTGATATTTCAGAGGCTGAATTTATTATAAATGATTTTATTGTCCCTGTTGTTAAAAGGAGAGCCTTGAAGATATTTCCTACAGGAATAATGATACCGGAAATCAACTTTTCTTCCTTTGGTATTTATTCTGTTTCAATCGGTGCTACTGCATTAATCTTGCGTGAAATATTTGGATATTGAATTTGGATCCAGATAACAGTAAAATACTTCTGGATATTCTTGAGCAAAATTTGGAGTGGGCAAACCTTGCTGTAATTGGATTGGGGAATCCAGACCGTGCAGACGATGGGGCAGGGATAGCTGTTGCTTCAGAGTTGAAGAAAGAATATCCTCAACATGTTTTTCTTGAAACAGAGCGCAGCGTCGAGGGAATCGTTCTCGATCTTCTTGAACAAAAAGATGTTAAAACTCTTCTCTTTTTAGATGCCTCTGATTTTGGTGGAAAGCCCGGCGAGATAAAACTTTTTACTAATGACGACGCTAAGCGATTTATACCAGCAGTTTCCACTCATAAAGTTCCTATTACCTTTTTGATGGAAATAATTCTCAAACAGGGAAGAAAAGCTTTTCTTCTTGGTATACAGCCTGGTTCGCTGGAATTTATGGGGAAAATGAGTCCGGCTGTTGAAGAGGCAGTATCTATCTTGAAAAATCTACTAATAAAGTTTATTAAAAACTCATCCGCAGGTTGACTTCTAATATTAAGCTTACTTACTCAGTTGATCTTTAATGTTGACATTAATTGTGAATATCTTCACAATAGCTCACTTCTGCTGTATCAACATAACCGTCTGTTTTATCAGATAATTGTTAATAAAGTTTAAGGTAGATATACAGCTAGTTATAAAAAAATATGTGCATTCTTTCATTTTGTGCTTGACAAATTGAATGCCTTTTTTTATATTGAAACTAATTGTAATTTATCCACCGGTTTTTTAATCAGGCGAAAAATATAGTTCTTCTTATGGCAGAACGATACTACGTAGGGAAAACATACTGGGGGGCAATATTGCTGGGATGGTTGGAAAAGTACACTGTTCTTGCTCCCCAAAAAGAAAATGGTAAACTTTTTTTTCAGCCCGTGACTTCAGAAAATATCTCCTCTATTATTTATGATGAAGCTCGTTCAACACAGCCTTTGAAATCATTTCTTTTACCATCTCTGGAAGAAGTTGTAGGAAAGCAAATAGAGCCTGATAAGCCGTGGCTCTTCCTTGGTGTAAAAGCCTGCGGGCTTGCTGCTCTTCCAATCTTAGATCAGGCTTTTGGCGGAGATCTTGGTGATCCGCTTTATGAGAAAAGACGCGAAAAAAGCATAATTGTCAGTTCTGATTGTACTCAGCCTCTGGAAACCTGTTTCTGTACATTGGTAGGGGGGGAACCCTATCCTACTAAAGGTTTTGATTTAAATCTTTCCAAGGTCTGGGATGGTTTTGTGATAGAAGTAGGAAGTCTGCGGGGAAGATCTCTCCTCGAAGGGCACGATGAAGTTCTCAAAGAAGTAGTAAAAGAAGAAGCAGAAGCCCTGGAAAGGATGCGGGATGAGACCACAAAAAAGGTAGAGAAACAGAGCAGAGAGTTTAAACTCCCCGATCCATATCATGAAGTAGTCCCCCGCAACTGGGAGTCCGAAGTATGGAAAAAACATTCCGAAACATGTGTTGAATGCGGGGCTTGTAATTTTGTTTGTCCCACCTGTCACTGTTATTTTTTAGATGATGTAACCAGAGAAAGGTTCGTGAAACTTCGTGGATGGGATTCCTGCCAGTATTCTGGCTATGCAGTAACGGCTGGTGGAGGAACTCCTCGTCCGCGTTTGTACGAGCGTTTCAGGAATCGCTATTTTTGTAAATTTAAGTACTTGCCAGAAAACTACGATGCGTATGGTTGTACAGGTTGTGGACGCTGCATCGAGGCATGTCAGGGGAAAATTGACATGCGAGTTGTACTAAAAGATTTAGGTAAACCCCAAATTAACGGATAAGCAATGTTCCGTACGCAAACCACATTCTATTTAGATGGGTAAGAATAGCTATAAATCGATCTCTTATCCGTTAAATCGGGGTAAAAGTTAAGGGGCCGGTTC
>CAZPNF010000221.1:0-4382 GCA_964587715.1 uncultured bacterium
CACACCTATATACGCTTCTGATCTATCCAGCACAAAAGGATCCTCTCCTCTGATTTTCAAAACTGCATTAATTCCCGCCATAAGGCCTTGAGCTGCTGCTTCTTCGTATCCAGAAGTCCCGTTGACCTGCCCTGCAAAAAAAAGACCCGGAACTCGTTTTGTCTCAAGTGTCGGTTTAAGCTGAACAGGCGGGAAAAAATCATACTCTATGGCATAACCAAGCCGTGTAACAACAGCTTTCTCCAGACCGGGGATTGTAGCCAGAGCCTTGAGCTGTATATCCTCTGGTAGGCTTGTAGCAAAACCGTTTACGTAGTACTCTCTCGAACGCTTGCCTTCAGGCTCCAAAAAAATCTGATGATGATCTTTTTCCTTGAAACGGACAATTTTGTCCTCTATCGAGGGACAGTATCTTGGACCCACTCCAACGATCTGGCCGGTGTAAAGAGGAGACCTGTCCAAACCAGAAGCTAAAATGCGGTGCGTTTCAACATTGGTATATGTTAAATAAACAGGAAGCTGATCCACCTCGATCTTTTCTGTACGATAGGAGAATGGTCTGGGATTTTCATCCCCAAGCTGAATTTCCGTCTTTGAAAAATCAATACTTCTACCATCGAGCCTTGGAGGAGTACCTGTTTTTAATCGACTGGTTTCAAATCCCAGAGCTACCAGACTTTCCGTTAACCCAACAGCGGGAAACTCACCCCCTCTGCCAGCGGGAAAGCTCTTAAGCCCAATGTATATTTGTCCATTTAAGAAGGTACCGCATGTAAGGATCACTGTTCTACCGGCAAAACGCCGCTCTGTTTCCGTTTCCACACCACCTATTTCATTCCCATTAAGCCTGATACTTACTACCATTCCCTGGAATATCTGCAAATTCTCCTGCGATTCCAGTGCAAGACGCATCCTGACTGAATATTCAAGCCTGTCGGCTTGAGCCCGAGGAGCCCAGACTGCCGGTCCTTTTGACTTATTAAGCATACGGAACTGTATGCCTGTTTCGTCAATTGCCAGACCCATTTCTCCGCCGAGCGCATCTATCTCCCGGGCCAAGTGCCCCTTGGCAGGCCCTCCAATGGCAGGGTTGCACGACATCTGTGCAATGGTAGGAATATTCATTGTCACAAGGAGAGTCTTAGCACTCATGCGTGCTGCTGCAAGTGCAGCCTCACATCCTGCGTGTCCCCCTCCCACAACAATCACGTCATAAGTCATTTCTCTCCGTTCCATTTTTTGTTCCACGTGAAACATTACTTACCAACACAAAATTCTGAGAAGATATGATTAAGAATATCATCTGCCGTTGTCTGGCCTGTAATCTCTCCCAGAGCATCTAATGCCCCGCGTAAATCCATGGCAACAAACTCCTGAGACATTCCCTTTTTTAAAGAAAGCTCTGCATTTTTAATGTTCTTCTCTGCCCGGACAATACTGTTTCTATGTCGGACGCGGGTGAGCACAACCTCTCCCTTCTCAGGCATACCCTCTGACAAAACTTTCTGTTTTAAAGTCTGTATTAGTTTCTCCATACCTTCTCTGGTAAGTGCTGATAATCTTAGAAGATTATTTCCCAGGATTAAATCCTTCAGCATAGACGCATCTATTTTTTGAGGCAAATCGATTTTGTTTATTACACCTATCACTTTCTTCCCGGTATGCTCTGCCTGATCGATGACCATTTTGTCCTCGGCAGTAAGAGGCTCGTTTCCATCAAAAACAAGCAAGAGAATATCTGCCGTTTCAATGGCCTTTTTTGTTCTTCGAACTCCCTCTTTCTCCACTGGATCTTGAGATTCGCGAATCCCGGCAGTATCAGTAAGGACAAAAAGAAAACCTTCGATATCAAGCAGTTCCTCAACAGTATCTCTTGTTGTGCCGGGGATCTCAGTAACAATTGCTCTTTCTTTTTCCAGGAGAGCATTAAGAATACTGGATTTGCCTACATTAGGCCGTCCCACAATAACCATTCTAATACCCTCCCGACAGACTTTACCGCGGTCAAAAGTTGCCAGCAGTTCATTCATTTTTTTTCTAAGAGAGCGAAGGCTTTTACTCAATTCCTCCCGTGATATAAACTCTACATCTTCTTCAGCAAAATCAAGCTCCATCTCCAAATAGGAACAAGCTTCTATCAAGCTTTTCCTCATTCGCTCTAGCTGATGTGAAAGCCCTCCTTTTAACTGATATGCTGCTGTTCTCCGCGAAGCTTCAGTTCTTGCGTGGATAAGATCCAGTACAGCTTCTGCCTGAGAAAGATCTATTCTTTTGTGAAAAAATGCCCTTTGAGTAAATTCCCCCGGTTCTGCAGGTCGAGATCCTGCACTGAGAAGCAATTCCACAATACGTTGACTTACAAAGATCCCGCCGTGGCAGCTAATTTCTACTACATCTTCACCTGTATATGAATGGGGAGACCTGAACAGTGTCAGCACTACCTCATCGACAGGTTCATTTTTATCTACAATCCACCCATGATGAGCCCTGTGGCTTTCCGAAGTCGAAATATCTTGACTACCACGAAAAACTTTCTTTGCGATTGGAATTGCCTCAGATCCGCTCAGTCGAATTACAGCGATTCCACCTTCACCCAGAGGTGTCGATATTGCTGCAATTGTATCGTCTTTATAAAAAGTCATCAACCCAACCCCAAATAGTGAAGCCCCTCTTTGCCAACATCTCGGGGCTTACATAAATATTCACTAAAAAGTTATCCTTAATAAACTTCGTACGTTAATATCAAAAACAGCAGGTGTCTTCCTCACATCTTGAATGATAGTGGCCAATTTTATTTTTTGAAATATTTCACATTTGGTAGACCTTTAAAATCCATATCTTGTGTCCAAATAATTGAATCATATAAAAGACTCGTTGACAAAATAATACTGTCGGCCACTGGTATTTTATATTCAAGGCTTAATTTTGCTGCATTAATAGAAATTTCGGGATTCAAATCAATTATTCGACCCTGTTTTCTCTCAACACAACTTTGAAAACTTCATAGATACAAACCGTTGGTACAATTAAACTATCTAATTCTGATAATGGTTTTTCATATTTGTTTGCATTAATCCATCAGAAAGATATTCTAACCATCCAGAAGAATCTACTATATTCATAATCGGTCTTCCTCACGGTTAAAATCAGTACTTATCCCTTTCAGAAAACCTTTCATATCAGTTATTTTTCTCTCAGGTATTAATTCAATTCTGTCTTTATATTGAATTACCTGTATTTTTTGTCCAGGGATCAGTTTCAAAGACTCTCTAACCTTGCGTGGAATAACTACTTGAAATCTGGGAGAAATTTTTACTGCTTCCATTTTTGCATCTCCTTCGGCAAACAATTGTAATCCAAATTCGATTGAAAAAGTCAACTACTCTCTTATCGTTCTATGTATAATTTTACGGGCTATTGAAATGAAAGAACGAAACGTGCCGGGCGCGTCCGTCACCAAACTGGTGTTAGCTGGTATTATCATTGAATAAATCATCAATTTTTGATTCCATGTTTTCCTTTATTAAAGTTTTTTGCAGTTCTTCATCTAATAGTGTTGGTGAGCCAATATTATCACAATATCTAATTACACTTCGAACAATTAATTTAATGAAATTGTAATAATGAAGTGAAAATTTCTTATGATTAAGAGACTGCCATAAATGAATTGCCGAAACCAATAATTTTGAAATTGTGTATTCAAATACATGTTTTGGGTCTTGCACTGAATTCAAAAATAAAAAAATTGGCCAATATAATTCATATAATTCTGAATTCAGATTATCATTTAAATTATACAGAAACTTGTTTCTGTATTCTTCTTCAAACGAATCATAAAAATTCTTACCACAAATAATTCTAGGGCCTTTTATCTTTAATTCTTCATATCTTACAGCTTCAATAACAGCATCGCCAATAAGTAAAGTTGTTATATGTCTTTCTTTCTCACTTAATAGAAGGGGGTATGAAATATTACACTTACCGAAACCTATACCTCCTCGAAATAGAAGAGGAAACCATTTTGCATGATGGTTTTCATATACATCAAATGGTTCGATTGGATTCATCTTCTTCTCAAATGGATAAGATGATATAACAAATGATCGATAAATAAATTTTGAAAGTTCTTGGACGAAACTCACATTATCTGGTGATGCAATAAATATAGAATCACTATAAGGTATAAAGTATTTGATGGATGATTCTTCTTCTGGAAATATTGGAGATTTTGTACATATTTCATCAAGAACATTTTGGTAGTGTTCTAAAAGAGTTGAAGCGCCAATTATATCTTCATGAATGAATTCACGAAAACCGAGTATATCAAGATATGCAACACAAAGTTTTTCTGAATTTAAAATTGGCATTGTAATTTATTACGT
>CAZPNF010000222.1:0-4372 GCA_964587715.1 uncultured bacterium
GCATGATCTTTATTCAATTTTCAAATTATAAAACCAAAGAATTTCAATGGAAAAACAATCCAAAATCTACGTTGCCGGAAACACCGGGCTGGTCGGTTCGGCTATTGTTCGAAAACTTAGATCAGAGGGTTACAACAATCTTGTATTTACGCTCTATCCTGACTACGATCTCCGCAGCCAGCAGCAGGTGGAAGATTTCTTTGAACAAGAGAAACCTGAATATGTTTTTTTTGCAGCAGCCAAAGTTGGCGGCATTATGGCAAACAGTACCTACGTTGCGGATTTTATATATGATAATATTATGATCTCGACAAATGTTATACATGCAAGCTATAAATACAAAGTTAAAAAGTTATTAAATCTCGGTTCTTCCTGCATTTATCCTAAACTTGCACCTCAGCCATTAAAAGAAGAATATTTACTTACAGGACCATTGGAACCAACTAACGAACCTTATGCTATTGCAAAAATAACTGCAATAAAAATGTGCAGGTATTTTAATGAACAGTATGGTACAAACTTTATCTCTGTCATGCCCACAAATCTTTACGGCCCAGGTGATAATTTTAATCTTGAAACTTCGCATGTCCTTCCTGCGATACTCAGAAAAACGCACCTTGCCAAATGCCTTGAAAATAACGATTGGCAAGCAATCCGAAAAGACTTGAATAACCGCCCTATCGAAAACATCAACGCTAAAGTATCAAACGAAGAAATAATAAAAATTCTGGATAAATACGGCATTTCTTTAATTCAAAATTCAACATTTAGAATTCAACATTCTTCAAACGTAAGTTTGATCCTTTGGGGTACGGGTTCTCCTCGCCGTGAATTTCTATATGTAGACGATCTCGCTGATGCTGTGGTCTTTTTAATGAATAACTATAATGCAAAGGATATAGGTGAATTTGTAAATATTGGGATAGGGGAGGATTTAACTATTAAAGAGTTAGCAGAGATGATAAAACAAATTGTTGGATTTAAAGGTGAGATTGAATTTGATTCTGAAAAGCCGGATGGGACTCCGCAGAAGTTGCTGGATGTGGGGAGGTTGAATGAATTGGGGTGGAAGCATAAAACCGAACTGCAGCAAGGCATTGAAAAAGATTACGATGAGTACAAAAACATTTAGCTTGAATTTAAATAAAATATAGTATAAATTAAATTTTAATAGTAGTATGCAAAGATGCAATCATGAAGCTATAAGGATTTAAGAATGAAAGAACTAACAATATCGGTACCGGAAGAGATTTTAGATGCTGCAAAATTGCCACCTGCAGTTAGGGAAAAGGAAATTCTCAAAGAATTGGCTCTTGCTCTTTATGCGCGTGATATCCTTTCTCTTGGGAAAGCCAGATCACTAGCGAAAATGACCAGATGGGAATTTGAAGAGCTTTTAGGTAAGCGTAAAATTATACGACATTATACCGAAGAAGATCTCGAAGAGGATATTAAGTATGCCGCTGACCATAAGTGATTCTTCGGTTTTAATTCATCTTTCAAAAATCAAAAGATTGGAATTTTTGAGAGATTTTTATGGTAATGTGGCAATACCTCCCGCTGTGTGGAAAGAAGTTATAGATGAAGGGAAAGAAAGATATGGAGCACTTGAAGTAAAAAAAGCGTATGATGAAGGATGGATCCAAATCGGTTATCCTCAAAATGAAAGCATTTTACGTCTCTTAAAAAGAAATCTGGATGAAGGGGAAGCTGAGGCGATTGCTCTGGCAATAGAGAATATTTCTTCAATTTTGCTTATAGATGAAACAGATGGTCGTAAAATTGCCAGATTATATAATATAAAAATTACTGGCGTGATAGGAATTCTAATACGTGCAAAGGCTGAGAATAAAATTATTTCTCTGCATAATGAAATGGATAAACTGGTGAAAGATGGTGGTTTCTGGATTGAAAAAGAGTTATTTAAAAAGGTATTAAATGTTGTTGGGGAATGAATTTTATTTAGGAAAATATTAAATCTTTTAAAATTCTCCTATGACAACTCATCTTTACGGAACTGAAGATAATTTTAATCTGAAAATCTGTCCGGCTCCTGAGGGATTAGTGGACAAAGAGTTCTTCCACGGATTGCACGAATTAACACTAATTAACAAAAATAAAAGTTTAATAATAAAGAAATCCGTGATAATTAGTGTAATTAGTGGATTGTTTCTCTTAAATATTGGGACAGGAAAGGATTTAACTATTAAAGAATTGGCGGAGATGGTTAAACAAATTGTTGGATTTGAAGGTGAGATTGATTGGGATTCTTCTAAGCCTGATGGTACACCGCAGAAGCTGCTGGATGTAGGGAGATTGCATGAATTGGGATGGAAATACAAAACCAAACTAAGCGAAGGTATTACAAAAAATTATGAGTGGTATATAAGAATCTAAACTTTAGTTCATGCTTGAGAGTAATGAAAAGCTTCATTGGAAAATAAAAATAAATTTCTTATTTTTATTTGTAGTAACATGAGCAAATGTTTTTAAAAAAAGAGGACAAATGTAATGGCAAGTTCTATTTTGGAAAAATATGATAACATTGATTTAATGGAAAAAAGGATAAGCTATTTATTGGGAGCACGATTGCGAAATAAAGACAGGATAAAACAGGCGATACAAAAGCAAAATGACATAAAAAGCAGACACAGAGCGGCTGAAAACTGGAATAGTGTTTCTCAAATCAGAAAATGGCGAGAAACAAGATGAGCGTTTTAGATGCTTCTGTTATATTAAAATGGTTCGTTTCTGAAAAGGATAGTGATAAGGCTGAGATGCTGAGATCAGAATATTATCTGGGGCAAAGAGAGATAGTTGTTCCGGATTTAATGCTCTATGAAATTTCAAATGCATTGAATTATCACCCTGACTTTAAACCATTGGAAATTAAAACGGCTATTCAAACTCTTTTTGATATTGGTATTGAAATTGTTACTCCAACTCAAATGTTGATGAGCAAAGCGGTAGATATTGCAAGTGAAAATGATGTCACATGTTATGATGCTAGTTATTTTGCCCTGGCCCAAGACCTACGGACAGATTTTATCACGGCAGATCAAGAGTTTTATAATAAATTGTTACAAAATAACTATCCAAATATTATTCTGTTAAAAAATTATAAATAATATTGGTTTTACTGGACAATTTTGGCATTTCTCGCGGTTCTTCGATATTGGATAATAAAAAAGAAATTCGTGTCAATTCGAGTAATTCGTGGATTGTGTCTCTTAAACTCTGGGGATCAGGTTCTCCTGGCGGTGTATTTCTCCATGTTGATAATCTCGCCGATGCCGTTGTTTTTCTTATTAACAATTATTAACTACAAGATATCGACGAATTTGTAAATATCGGCTTTGGAAAAGATACAACTTTTATTTATTTTTATTATCTCTCAGAATATAATTAAAGATGAGTTCGGAGATAAAATTACATGACTGAAACTAACCAGCAAAACATTGAATTACAGAAAGAAATTTTCCATCTATTGATGTGGGATTATACATTTACTTCATCCCAGGTTAATGACCTGTTTGTGGGTAGGATAGATCACTTAGGTCATTATAATCGGGAGAAGTTGTTTGCAAAACTGATTGAAAATTTCCCCTGGTACACAGTAACTAAGGTACTTCCTATGGAGATCGTTCAAAAATTATTAACAGATAAAGTAATTAACTCTTTACGTTTTCCTTCAATGGTGAAAAATTACAAGTATGCCAAAAAAAGATTACAGAAAATTATATAAGGCTCAGGACTCTATCCTGGAGTTAATGGAAAAGATAGATACTCCTTTTTACCTGACTGGCGGTACTGCATTAAGTAGGTTTTATCTAAATCATAGATACAGCCTTGACCTTGATTTTTTTGTAAATGCAGATGAACGATTTACTGAATATATCCAATTAATAAACCGGGTCATGGAAGGAAAAGTGGGAATTGATCATGAAAAAAGTCTGGTTGGGGAAGAATTCGCCCGCTTTATTGTCAAAACAGAAGAACGTTTAAAAGTTGAATTTGTGAACGATGTGAAATTCAGATATAGTGTTCCTCATAATACTCGATTTGGGTTGATTGATAATGTCAGAAATATTTTGTCAAATAAGATAGGCGCAATTGCAAGCAGGGAAGAAGCAAAAGATATTTGTGATATATATTTTATCACAATGAGCTATCGCTTTAATTGGGAGGAAATAATTGCCGAGACAAAAAAGAAAATAGTGATTAATGAACTGGATATTGCACGGAAAATAAATGAATTTCCCGTGAATCTGTTGGATAATGTTGATTGGATAATTTATAAACCCGATTTGGATGAATTTAGAGAAAAATTAATAAAAATCAGCGATGATATTCTACTGGGAAAAGATAATTA
>CAZPNF010000223.1:0-4354 GCA_964587715.1 uncultured bacterium
ACTTAAACAACATGCTGGGCTATCAAGAAGAAAACATTCTTTATTTTGAAAATGCATCCAAAGCCGACTTTGAACGGGTTTTTGGTACAGAGCGTGTGCCAGAGGGGAAATTATATAATTGGGTCAAAGCACAACAATCCGACGTGTTTATTTATTACAGCGGACACGGCGCGCCAGATACAAAGAATAAAAAGGCCTATTTTATGCCCAGTAACAGCGACCCCAACTATGTTCAAATTGATGGGTATCCGCTCGATGTGTTTTATAAAAATCTGAATAATATCCCTGCAAAATCTGTCACCATCATATTGGATGCCTGCTTTTCTGGAGGTTCTCAGCAAGGCATGCTTCTCAGTGATGCCAGTCCAATGTATATCGATGTTGAAATGCCATTTTATGGGGATAAAATCAATTTGCTTACCAGTGCCACCGGTTCTCAGATTGCCAGTTGGTACCCCGAAGGAAATCACACGCTATTTACTTATTATTTTTTACGCGCCATCCGTGGGGAAGCAGATAAAAATAGAGACCGCAATATCACATTGAATGAAATAAAATCATTTCTTAATGAAAATGTCTCCTACATGGCCAGACGTCTCTATGGCAGGGAACAAACACCGGTTGTCAAAGGGAATGCCGATCATGTGATTTGCAGGTATTAAGTATCATTGTCTCAAATTTGAGGGATTTTATGAAATACTGCTCTTATTTTTATATATTGATTTTATTTTTTTATTCTTTCAGTTTACCTTTTTGTTTCAGCCAATCAAAAGGCCAATGGGTGCAATGTACCGGTGAGGCTGCAGTTCAAAATATTTCCAATGAAGAAGCCCAGGTGATTGCCAAACGTCAAGCCAGGTTGGATGCCATTGAGAAAGTTTGTGGTGTTCAGATTAAGGCTGAAACCTTTGTGAAAGATTTCATGCTTGCTGGGGATTTCATTCATTCCCTTGCTTATGGTCAGGTGGTCGAAGAAAAAGATCCCAGATGGTGGACAGAAACATTTGCTCCTTCAAATCCTTCTGAGCCTCCAATAATAGTGCTGAAATTATCTATGCTGGCAAAAGTCATCCCCATTAATGAAAAGCCGGACCCAACTTTTAAAGTAAATCTTAAATTAAATAGGAATTCTTTTGAATCTGGTGACGAGGTCATATTCGATATCAGATCAACCAGGAATTGCTATTTAACCATTATTAATTTGGCTGCAAATGATTCGGTTTATGTTCTCTTTCCGAATAAGTACCATAGCAACAATTATATTGAATCAAAAAAGACCTTGATTTTAAAATCTCGCTCCCAGTCTCCGGACTCGGAGCGAATACTAGAGGCTCCAGCCTCCATTCAAGACGTTCCCAGTCGAAGACTGGGGACGAGATATAATCTGACTATGGTGAGCGGTGACCTCCGGTCCAAGTATCGGGTTCAGGTCATTGCCCCGAGGCGTCAGGACTGCCATAGTGCAACAATCCAGTTTTCTGGAGCGCCGACCTGTTTGAAGCGCCGCTCACCAATATATTAACTTGAATAAGGAGACCATAAGATGAAAACTCTAAGACTTTATTTATTTAGCGGGTTGTTTATTTTATCATCCTGTAATTTCTTATTCGGCCAGCAAGTTTCTGTAAAGAGAATAGCAGCACTGCCTTTTTATTCAAACGGGGTGGATCAAGCATCTACTCAGAGTGCTGAATCGATATTAAGGCTTGAAATTAGTAAGTTGGGTACAATGGATATTGTTTCAGAGAAACGAACGTTGCAATATCTGCATGATACTGTATGTACAGATATCGATTGTGCTGTCAAAATTGGAAAGGAATTAAATGCTGACCAGGTTGTAATTTGCAAGCTTGGAGCACTCGGTGAAAAAGTTATTGTACAGTATCTGCTTGTTGACGTATCCGGCGGGAAATCAATCATAGAAGATAGAATTACTGCCTCTTATGTTGAAGATCTGGATGCTGTAATGAAGCGTGTTGCAATGAGTATTGTGAAGCATGAGCCAGTAGTCCAAACAGCAGAGGTTGGTGCTATAACAGAAAATGAGGCAAAAATACCCCCGCGGCGCGGTTCCCGCCGATTCTCTGGTTTTTCGTTTGGTTATTTGTATCCCCAACATGGATATGATAATTCTGATAGATCTTTTTCCATGGATTTTCGTACAGGTGCTGAATTTCAAAACTATGCTATTGGAATGCAGCTATTGCTCAGAAAAGGTTTTGGTGCGAATATTTTTATTTCACATCTCTTCAGCAAAAAAGACTTCTGTCCTTACATTGGAAGCGCATTTGGCTTTCATTGGGTTTCTCATAAATATAATTACTACTACGGTTATGATAGGGAAAATGATGAAAAGAAAGGAGATGGATTTGAATTGGCTGTAAATTCTGGTTTCAGGTTTTTTCATACGTATAATTTCCAAATAATTATTAATCTGGGATATACGTATACCTTAAACGGTTTCCACGATCAGGGGATTATATTTACAATTGGTTTGCTGCACTGAAAGGTGTGTTGTCTCAAAATAGATTTCGTTTCTTGAGTAGATAAGGAGAAGTTATTATTAAGAGAAAAAAGGGTTCAAAATTTGTTATAAAACCTTCTAACAGAAAAAATAGGTCTCCTTTGAATGTTAAGGGAATTGATTTGTCCATTTCAGCAGATGATATCATAAATGTTGTTCGTGAGATTAGGGAAAGATAAGATAAAGTGACTGAATTTTTGTAAGAATGGAACTGACCGATATTTTCATAAAATTTTGTTCCTCTGGAGACCTGCGGAGTAAGTCGAGTATAAATCTGAAATTCGGATATCGAAGCACAAAACAAATCCAAAATCCTAATGTTTAAAATAGTAAAAACAGGCGAGTATTGTTTTGGTCAGTTGGCTATTCTTTATATAATTTAATATTAATTTGGGATTTGCCAGCTTGGCAGGGCGTTTTTTCGCCGGGCATATTGATATTTCAGTAGAGACTCTGCAGAATTATTGTTGGTGGGAAAAACTTTAGAAAGGAGTTCAACTTATATGAGAGCTATGGTGTTAAATAAAATCACGAGCTTGAGGGAAAACAAAGAGCCGCTGGAATTGACCGAACTGCCAGACCCAACTCCCAAACACGGGGAAATACTTGTTAAGGTTTTAGCCTGCGGGGTCTGTCATACTGAGCTTGATGAGATAGAAGGAAGGACACCCCCTCCTCATTTTCCTGTAGTTCTCGGGCATGAAGTGGTTGGAAGGGTAGAAGACATGGGAGCCGGAGTAACTCTCCATAAAAAGGGAGATAGGGTAGGCATCGGATGGATCTATTCAGCCTGCGGAGAATGCCAGTTCTGTGTGAGTGGGAATGAAAACCTTTGTAGGGATTTTAAAGCAACAGGTCGAGATGTCAACGGAGGATATGCAGAATACATGACGGTCACGGAAGAGTTTGCTTATAAGATTCCTGACCTCTTTTCTGATACTGAAGCAGCACCTCTTCTCTGTGCAGGTGCCATTGGCTATCGTTCTCTGAACCTTACTGGATTGAAAAACGGTCAGAACCTTGGTCTGACAGGGTTCGGAGCTTCGGGACACCTTGTTCTAAAAATGGTAAAGCACAAATATCCAGAGTCCAGGATATATGTTTTCGCACGGAGCGAAAAAGAGAGAAATTTTGCCATGGAGTTAGGCGCTGTCTGGGCAGGGGATACGGAAGAAGAATCGCCAGAGAAACTCCATTGTATTATTGATACCACGCCTGTATGGAAGCCTGTTGTGGAGGCTATGAGAAATCTTGAGCGGGGAGGAAGATTGGTGATTAATGCTATCCGGAAAGAGAATGTAGACAAGGATTATCTTTTAAAACTGGAATATCCTTCGCATCTCTGGCTTGAGAAAGAAATCAAAAGTGTTGCCAATGTAGCAAGAAGCGATATCCGTGGTTTCTTGAAACTTGCTGCTGATATCCCGATCAAACCTGAGGTTGAAGAATTCGCTTTGGAAGAGGCCAACAGGGTTCTTGTCGAACTGAAAGAAGGAAAGATACGTGGAGCAAAAGTTCTAAGGATTGGGTGAAAAGATAATATCCTTCAGGGTAGAGATTGTTCCAGAGACCGCTATCGCTTATCTCTGGAACAATCCGTTAACACAGTCAGAGACTGTGTTGGATTTTACTATATGGGCCATTCTTCTCACAAAATCTAACAACAGGGCACGAACTGCACTTTTCACTATCTGGTACTTCAGGGCATGGGTTCAGCATACCCACACGGCAGAGGGCAAAATCGTATTTGACAGGATCATCTGGGTCAAACTCCCTGAGAGTTTCTGTAATTTCGACTGCCATTGCCCAGCCAGAAGTTGTTCTTTTTGT
>CAZPNF010000224.1:0-4347 GCA_964587715.1 uncultured bacterium
GCTCCATTTACAAAGTCTAAATTAGCTGGAGCTGCTGGAGTAAAATCTCCAGAATCCCAGAAAATACATTATGACACATGGGGGAAAGATCCGTTTTACACTAGCGGAGGATCCAGCAGTGGAGGATCGTCTGTGTCGAGTGGGAAAGGGAAAAAATTGCCGCCTCCTCTGTTGAAAGGAATTTTTTGGAATCAAGGAAGGGCATGTGTGCTCATAGATAGTGTTATTTTGAGAGAAGGGGAAGAAAAAAAGGGTCTTACAGTTGAGAAGATCAAAGGAACGGAGGTTCTCTGTAGGAGAGGTAAACATTTATTTACACTACACTGGAGAGAATCACCATGAGAATTAGAAAAATAATTTCAACAGGGATAATATATCTTGCGTGGGGGATCTTTTTCCTGACATCGAGTGCTGCAAGAGGAGCGACTCTTGTATCAATCCGAAAAGGAGAAGAGAACGATAAGGCATGGGCGGTTTTGTCTTTCGATCAGAATGTAGTATGGCTTGGAATCTTCCAGTCTGAACAAGGCAGACTTTCCCTGTATTTTGGAGGAACGGCGGGTGAACTGAATGATTCGACAGTATCACTGGGTTATGGATCTGACAGGCGAATCTATGTGAGACAGTTGAGTACGGATCCTCCTATTTTTCGGGCTAATATTCTCTACAACGATGAAGATGTCCCTTTAATTGTTTTAAAGAAAAATCGTAATGTAGTTGTAGGTTTTAAAGATGAACGTTTGTTATCCGGAAAGTTAACAAATTATGCAGATGTTTCTCCTACGCCGGGGCGTCTGGTGAACATTGTTCCTGCCGTTCGTGACAATCAGATAACAACTTCCAT
The DNA here is from genome assembly GCA_964587715.1 of uncultured bacterium. Lineage (GTDB taxonomy): Bacteria > Zhuqueibacterota > QNDG01 > QNDG01 > DSAB01 > CAYYPT01. The sequence goes on from CAZPNF010000224.1 coordinate 845, forward strand.
CCAATTTGATGGAACCTACAAGTGGGTGGGCTATGTCCGAGTTTCACGGACAGCCGTAGCACTACTCATAACAGGGGTAGGGCTCACTACTCCCAAAAGAGATTTTGAATTTGGTGAAGGTTCCCTGAAAAAATTACGGCTTTTCCCTGAAAAAGAAAGAGAAACACCCTGTTTGAAGACTGTGATGTTTTTTAAATCCTCGACTTCGTTCTCCGTGGTGAGAAAACCCAGGCGTCTTCTTGTGCAAACTCCCTATGTTGGTGAGCGGACTGTTCGCCCGGCAGAAAAATCGGCTGCACTGCCTCCAGTTACTCTCCCAAAAGAGAAAGTAAAAGCAACAGAGACAGAGCAAAAGTCTCTTCAATTGACAAAAGAGAAAGTAAAACCGAAATCCGAAGAAAGATTTGTATCCAGGGAGAAACCCGAAATAGAGAAAAAGAAAGTAGAGAAACCATACATTGAAAAGCAAAAGCTCGCTGCTCGCGTTGAGAAAAAAACAGAAAAGCCAGAGGAAGAAAAAGTAAAACCTCTGAGTAAAAAAATAGAGCGCAAAAAAGCAGGGCAGAAACTGCCGGAGAAAAATGTAGCTGAAGAAAAAAGCAATATTCCCTGGGATCAGAAGGTGTCATTTGAATTTAATTCTACTCCGATCAAGGATGTTCTTCGTCTTGTCGCTGCTTCTAATGACTTAAATATGGTTATTGGAGAAGAAGTAAAAGGCCTGGTAACAATGGATCTTAAGGGAGTAACGTTAAAACAAACTCTGGATGAGATTACCCACACTCACGATTGTGAGTATATTGTAAGCAATGGTATTATTACAGTGAAGTCTGTTAATGTTGAATATGCCGGAGGTAGGATTACGAAGATTTATCGGTTGAAATATGCCGATGCCGAGAATGCTGCTACAATAATCAAACAGGTAGTTTCAAATGATTCTTTAGTCAAAGTTTTTCATCCTGAGTTTCTCAATTTTTCTGTGGCAGGAAAGAATCGTATGAAGAAGAACGAGGTAGCTATTCAGGGAATTCGAAGGTCCAGTGTCCTTGTTGTTACAGATCGCCCAGAGAAAATCAAAGAAGTAGATCACATTATTCAGCAGCTGGATAAACCTTCTACTCAGATTATGATTGAATCCAAGGTCGTGGAACTTGCACCTACCCGTACAAACCAGTTGGGCATAAATTGGGATAAGACTCTTACAGCAGCACTCCAGTGGCAGGAAATACTTCCCAATGGAGAAGCAAATCCCTACTCTGCGATCAATGAAAACCCGGATAAAGGTGGAGCATGGCGAATGGGGCATCTTTCGACAAGTGAGTTTAAAACAGTTCTGGATTTTCTTAAAGAGAAGACTGATTCGAAATTAATATCCAACCCACGGCTTTTAGCTATGGATAACGAAGAATCTTCCATGAGCGTGGGGACCACAGTTCCTATTCCCGTAATCCAGCGAGGAATGGGTGGACAGGGTGATATGGTCACCTTTCAGTACAAAGAAGTTAACATTCAATTGAATGTGACTCCTCACGTGACACAGAATGGAAATATTACCATGTACGTCAATCCTGTTATTGAGGAAATCAGTGATTGGGTCGAATACATGGGACAGAGAGCTCCAGTTACAAGTAAACGGACTGTCAATAGTATCGTTTCGGTCAAAAATGGTGAGACCGTTGTCATCGGAGGGCTGATTAAAAATCAGCGTATTAGAACAAGACAAAAAGTATGGCTTCTAGGCAACTTACCTCTTTTGGGTAAACTTTTCCAACACGAGAAGTACGAAGATAAACAGACAGATTTAATGATATTTATCACACCAACGATTGTACAGCAGGGGTAAGAGATGGTCAGTTTGGAACAGATTCATAAGCTTTTGATGCATGCAGTAAGGAATCAGGCTTCTGATATTCATCTTAGCCAGGGGTATCCTCCCATTGTGAGAATAGATGGTAAACTTCAGTCTATCAAAGGGAAAGTGCTCACCAAACAAGACATGGAGGATATCATTGTCCAGGTTCTTGACGATTCACAAATGGAGAAGTTCAGAGAAAAAATGGAGTTGGATTTTGGCTATTCTGTTTCCGGCTTAGCTCATTTCAGGGTAAATGTTTTCAACAAGTTAGGTGGATATGCGATGGCTTTTCGTATTATCCCTGATAAAATTAGATCTCTTCAAGAGTTGGGGATGCCCAAAGGTGTTATTCAACTGGCCAAAGAGATGGAAGGATTGATTATTGTAACTGGTCCCACAGGCCATGGAAAATCTACTACATTAGCAGCGATGATAGACATGATGAATACAGAGCGGAACTGGCACATTATTACAATTGAAGATCCTATAGAGTACACCCATTCCCCAAAGAACTGTCTAATTCAGCAGCGAGAATTAGGTCACCATACTAATTCTTTTGCTGCTGCTCTGCGGAGCGCATTGAGGGAGGACCCAGATGTTATACTCGTAGGGGAGATGCGAGACTTAGAGACGATTTCTTTAGCACTGACAGCAGCAGAAACAGGTCATCTTGTTCTTTCCACACTTCATACAAGAAATGCTCCTGATACTATCAATCGAATCATAGATGTGTTCCCTGCTGAACAGCAGAAGCAGATATTAGCTCAGATAGCAGGTTCTCTGTTAGGAGTTATTTCACAGCGGTTGCTTCCCACGGCCTCTGGTGCGGGCCGAGTAGCTGCTGTAGAAGTTATGATCGCAAATTCTGCCATTCGCAATCTTATTCGTGAGAGAAAAGTCCATCAGATTCTTTCTATCATGCAATCAAGCACTTCTTCCGGGATGCAGACAATGGACGATAGTCTTCTCCATCTTTTGCATACTGGTAAAATTATCCGGCAAGATGCCCTGAAATATGCCCTCGAATGGGAGAGGTTTTTGCCAAAACAAACCAGTGGACAAAAAGGACGTTTCAGAAAAGAGATGGCCTCCAGAACGGTATAGAGTTTTGCCACTTGCGAACATTATGGTTCAAGTTACAAACTTGAACCAGCACAAGGGGTTCAAGTTACAAACTTGAACCAGCACAAGGAATTTCAATTATCAATTGTTAATTATCAATTACCAATTGTCAATTATTTGTCCCTGAAAGGCTGAAGCCTAAATTCCTGTATTATTGCCACCCCAGATTCTTCTCCCGACAAGTCGGGATCAGAACGACACCAGAAGTATCCAGCATCCGGTCTCCAACATCACATATAGTCTCTTATCTCTTCCCCCTGAGAATAACCCAGGTAAAAAAAACAGTTGACTTCCTTATTTCTTTTTATTACATTCTACCATGCGAATATCCATATATCCTTATAAATCTGGAGGTTTCTATGCCAGTTTATGATGTTCTTATTATTGGTGGAGGTCCAGGTGGGCTCACTGCAGGAATTTATGCTGGAAGGGCTCAGCTTAAGGTTGCTATGCTTGAGAGATTAATGCCTGGTGGACAGGTGGCAAGTACTGACAGGATTGAGAATTATCCTGGGTTTGAAGACGG
>CAZPNF010000225.1:0-4337 GCA_964587715.1 uncultured bacterium
TCAAAGTAAAGGATTTTTGGGAAAAGTTCGAAAAGAGATTTTACATTGCCAATGGCAAGAGTTTTGTCGTTGAGCTGAATTTTATAATCTGAGAGTTTTGGTCCATCTCTTTTTAAAAGAAAAGAATCTGCAGAGCGAAAGCCTTCGTATACTTTGGCAAGTTTGGTCTGTTCCTCACGGGTGAAATTGGTTAATTCTATTGCAATCTGAGGAGGTTTTGATGCCTGGTATAATTCAGAATACTGACAGGTTTGTTCGTTACTCAGGGATAGATCAGGCTTGATGTATTCTATCGCTTTAAGTATGTTTGTTTTCCCGGATTCATTTGGCCCAATGAGAACTGTTATTTTGGGAGAGAAGGGAAGAGTCGTTTTGTGAATTGATTTAAAGGAATTAATGTGCACCTTAAAGACTATCATGAAACCTCCTGAGAGTTTTTTATCTTTCTATGAAAAATTAAACATCTTTTTGAAAAATGCAAGTGAATTTGTGAATTTTTCCCTTACGAAGGATATCGTTACAGAGATCGCTTTCGCTAATCTCTGTAACGATCGGGTGAAATGGTCAGTATTTAATGCCAAGGGATAAACGAAGTTCCCTCCCTGGAATGGGGTAACCGTCCATTATATAGATAGATTTATCCAGAATGTTCCAGGCCTGTAGCCTGGTATTGACGTTAAATCCAGAGAATGAAAAGTAACAGCCAATATTGCCGTTAACAAGATGATATACATTAAGATAGTCGTACTTATAGGTGCTGTAGTTGAAGTAACGCCGTTTTCCTACCAATCTGTAGTTCAGATTGAAGTGGAAAATCCAGGATTTAAAACCTGCATTTATATCAATTTTGTTTTTAGGCCGATAGATCAGAGGGTTTCCTTTGTCAGGTGAATCTGGGGTTTCGTCAACAGCTTTCATCCAGGTATGAGCAATTTTGAGGTAGGCTGTATTTTCCAGAAGTCTAATTGTCCAGATATTTTCAAAACCAGAAATTCTGGCTCTGCCAACATTTTGAGGTGTCCATTTCCAATCTGAGCCGGTACCCCAGACAATTAGATCAGTAATATTGTTTTTAAAATAGGTTAGTTCAATCTGAAATAAACTGGATTGAATTTGACGAAAGAGTAAGCCTATATCAAAGTTTATACCTGTTTCAGGTCTGAGATCCGGATTGCCTTTTGCATAAACATCTTCAGGCCAGTAGAGATCGTTAAATGAAGGGGCACGGAAAGAGCGGCCGGCGTTTCCCCTTACTGCTATGGTTCTATCTTTGCCTGAGCTCATAATGAATCCCAATTTAGGACATATTTGAGACTTAACATCAGAATAACTGTCCCACCTGAAAGCAGGGAACAATCGCCAGTGCAGTGGGAAACCCAGGAAAGTAAAGTTCTCAGGGTTGATCTCAGTTTGTAAGTAAATGCTGCGAGTTGTACGGAGGTGTCTTCTCACGTCAGTGCTTTTTAAACGATCTTCTCTTAGTTCCCCGCCGTTGATTAATGTAAAAGCCGGGTTTATGGTCCAGCTTGTTTGAAGGCTTATGCCCAGGACGGAATTTTTATGACGGCTGGATATACCTGTGTCTCGAAATGTCTGATCGGATTCCTGAGAATAGAGCTGACTTTTCAATTGAAGAGAACTTGTAATTCGTTCGCTTAGCTGGAGGCTGTACAATTTTCGCCTGTCGTTTCTGCAAGCGTGAGGAGAAAGGAAGTTTATTGATCCGGCAACGCCACGATTGGATTTTAGAAATTGATGTATAAGTGTAAGCTTTCCACGGCGCCCCAGGTTTAATCTTGATTTAAAGAAAAAGTTGTTTCCTTTGAAATCGTTGTTCTCTCGAGTTTTTATGATCTTACTCTGAGGCACGGTGTATTTGAAATTTCCCTTACTCTGGGAATGATTGTATGAAGTAAAGTAACTGAGGGGTCCTAACCTCTGTGATCCGAAGAGAGTTATTTCTTCTGTTCCAAAGGATCCTGTTGTGGATCGAATACCATAGGAGAACCCCTTCGCAGGGATTGACTCATTGGTGATTAGGTGTACCACTCCACCGACAGCATCGGTCCCAAAGAGAGCAGAATGTCCTCCCCGAATGATTTCGATTCTCTCCAGTGCTTCTATCGGAATGGTGTTGAGATCAACACCTCCGCTCTGCGCAGTGTTAAGCCGCTGGTCATCCAGCAGCACGAGAACCTGGGAATCGTTCGACCCCCGGATGGAGAGAGTCTTAAGACCTGCAAATCCCCCCTGATCTTTTACTAATAATCCGCCTACACTCTCTACTATCTCAGCCGCTGTGCTGCCGTTTAGTTCCCGAAGTTTGGGAGGAGTGAGTATTTCTGATGATACAGAAACATTGTCTTTAAGATGGTCGGACCTTGTGGCTGTAACAATAATCGGATTTATTGGGATTACCATGGGGCTCAGACTGAAATCAAGGATTGTTTCCTCTTCAACGGCAATATTCTTTTTTACTGCTGGCTTGTAGCCCATCACTTTCACAGTAATGCTGTATGTTCCCACCGGGATTTTTTGAATGCAGTAATAGCCCCCATCTTCTGAAGCTGTACCGTAAGGAGTTCCATTTATTATAATATTTGCATCCGGGATTGGATGTCCTGTTTTTTTGTCAGAAATGAATCCGGAGATTTTTCCTGCTGAAGATGTTGAAGGAAAAGAGATCCCAGCAGTAAAAATAGTTAGTGTAAAAATAGATGCAACAAAATAGACAATTCTTTTTTTCATTTTAAGTCTCCTTTACTTTCCCTCGAAAGCTACGGGGAAGTTCAGGGATTTTCTGGTTTCCTGACTTACGGCTCAAACCTACTAACCAGACCTTCCCATCCGCCTCAGGCGGACAGTGGTATCCTCTGGCTTTCGTTGCCGATTACAGTAGCGGGGCTGTGGCGGGTTCTCACCGCCTTCCCGGAGAAATCCCCTTGTGGTTAAAACGTTTGGATTTTAGTCACTAAACTGCGATGCATAAAACCATCGCACACCGTTAGTGGAGTTTGCAAAAGTTTAGATTCTTCTCATCTGTTTACTGCATTTTTCAGACTTCCAACGGCATCACCTCCTCTTATTGTACATGTTTTGACATATTGTGAAGCAGCAGATTGGAAAGTCTTCATCATCTCCTTACTGAAAGGAGAAAGTCTGCTGTACTCTGGATCAAGTGTATGATAGCCTGATAGATTTTGAAGAACATATTTTTCGGCACCCATGATTATCCGAGCCATTTCTTCGATCATTTTTTCATTGTGAAACCCAGGAACAAGGGTAGAACGAAATTCGTAAGAAACATTCCCATCCATAATTATTTCAATGCTTTTTCTTATTGGCTCAAAAGATATTCTCTTGCCCACTATCTCAGAATAATTTTGAGGGGAAGCTTTTATATCCATTGCGATATAATCTATGTTTCCATTTGCAATAAGCTTTTCCAAAATTTCAGGGAATGTTCCGTTCGTGTCAATCTTAACTTCATATCCCAGATTTTTTATCTTCTTTATAGTTTCCAAGATGTCTTTCTGCATGAGGGGCTCTCCACCAGTGATGGTAATCCCGTCGAGCTGTTTCTTCCGTGACAGGAGATATTCCCGGACAGTATCTGGTGAAATAAGAGAAGTCGCTGTAGTTTTGATTAAATCTGGATTTTGACAGTAGGGGCACCTGAGATTGCATCCCTGAGTAAAGATCACAGCAGCTATTCGTCCAGGAAAATCGATGAGGGAAATTTTTTGAAGTCCGCCAATTTTCATGCAGTGACCTTGAAAACCTTTCTTTGTTGGAACTCAGCTTTTTTGCCTACGTTCCACTGTGATACAGGTCGTAAGTATCCTACCACTCTGGAATAGACCTCTGTTTCGGCTCCGCAGTGTGGGCATTTTAGAATTTCTCCCTCAAGATAGCCGTGGGTTCTACAGATGCTGAAGCTCGGTGTAATGGTGAAGTAGGGAAGATGGTAAGATTCGCTTATTTTTTTTACCAGACGCTTCAGGGTGTCAGTATCGTGAAGGCGTTCTCCCAGATAGAGATGAAAAACCGTGCCGCCCGTGTAGAGAATCTGGAGAGGATCCTGTAACTCTAAGGCCTGGAAAAAATCATCAGTATATCCAACAGGAAGTTGGCTGGAGTTAGTGTAGTAAGGTTCAGTTCCTTTTCTGTAGTCATCTTCATTGGCACAGATAATATCAGGATAGTGTTCTTTGTCAATTTTTGCAAGGCGGTAAGCAGTTCCTTCTGCAGGAGTAGCTTCAAGATTGTATAAATTTCCTGTAGACTGCTGGATGGAAAGAAGGCGATCTCTCATGTGGAGGAGAACCTCTTTTGCA
>CAZPNF010000226.1:0-4333 GCA_964587715.1 uncultured bacterium
ATGCATGATAAATACACTTATTAAAAACTTGACTCAGAATTTCAAATTATTGCTATATAAGAGGTTTAATATCGTTTTGTTCGTCTTCTATTAAGATTACTAATCTTTAAGGAAAACTGCAAGTATTTTTTTTAAGTTAGGGATAATCCAAGCAATAATTTACATGAGTAAACTTTTGCTAATTGGAGGTAGAGTTGAGTAGAATATCGATTCCTCTTAAGTAACTTTTTTCTCCCTGTCCTGAAATCTGGCTGAGACAGAGGGGCTTGATCACCGAAAGTTTTCTGAAATTCTCTCGTTTGTGAATGTTAGATAAGTGAACCTCTACAGTAGGAATTGCTACTGCAGCTATTGCGTCTCGAAGGGCATAACTGTAGTGAGTCAATGCAGCAGGATTGATTACGATACCTTGAGCCCAATGTCTGTTCTCGTGAATAAAGTCTATGATTTCTCCTTCGTGATTTGACTGAAAGATTCGGACTTTTACGTTTCTGGATCTGGCATGTTCCAGGATTTTTTTGTTTAACTCGTTCAGTGTTATTCTGCCGTAAATTTCGGGTTCTCTTTCTCCCAGCAGATTCAAATTAGGACCGTGAATTACTAATATCTTCATTGTTTCTTGTCCATTTGTTCCCAAATATTACGGTTCAAGTTACAAACTTGAACCAGCGCAGTCGATTATGTGCGACGCACTTTGGAAGTGCGTCGCACACTCAATTTCTTTAAATTATCAATTACTTATCCATGAAATGCTAAAGCCTGAATTCCAGGATAAAAGGCTTACGCCTTAACTCCTTCCCCTTGGCCCCTTGCCTGTTTTTCTAACAACCATTTTTCTATCAGGGGAGACAGATCATTCGTTGTCTCAATTCTGGTTTTGCCTATATCCTTCAGGAGTACAAGATTTAAGCCCCTGCCCGATTGCTTTTTATCCATTTTAATTTTAGAGATTAGACCAGCAGGATTTAATCCAGCAGGGAGAGGAGGAATGTGGACACGGTTTAAAAGAGTATTTATAACTTTGAATTTTTCCCCTGATAGGCAACCCTTTTTCCATGAAACCCACGATGCCCACTGCATTCCGTGTATAACGGCTTCTCCGTGTTTGAACGTGTTGAAGTTTGTAGCAGCTTCCAGTGCATGACCAAGAGTATGCCCAAAATTAAGAATCCTGCGGAGTCCAGATTCTTTTTCATCTTTTTCCACTACATGGGCTTTTATTTTACAACAGGTATTTATTGTTTTAGAAACTATTTTATCGTTAGCAAGTTGCAGGATTGTGTCTAAATTTTCTTCAAGAAGTTTAAAAAATTTTCTGTCTCGGATAAGAGCATACTTGATTACTTCTCCCATGCCTGCTACGATTTCCCGCTTGGGAAGCGTATAAAGCACTTCTGGATCTATGAGAACAAATTTAGGCTGATAGAAACTTCCCACAAGATTTTTACCCAGAGGATGATTGATACCAACTTTTCCTCCTACACTGCTGTCTACCTGTGCAAGTAGCGTGGTCGGCACCTGGATAAAATTTACTCCGCGGAGGTATGTTGTTGCTGCAAATCCTGCTAAATCTCCAACAACACCTCCTCCCAGAGCAATTATCATATCGTCCCGTCTCAAGCCGGTTTTTATAAGATGCGTATAAATCTCTGAGAGTACGTTAAGAGATTTTGATTCTTCTCCGTCCGGTACTACATGGAGAAACGGTCTTATCCTTGATTCTCCAAGAGATTTAAGAACGCAGTCCCCATAGAGCTTTGATACAGTTTCATCAGAAATCACTGCAGCCTGCTTACCCAGTTTTCTTTCGCTGATCAGCTTCCCGATGTCTGAAAGGCTGGAAGTTCCTATAAAAATAGGATAACTCCGTTTTCCAAATTTTACTGAGATATTTTGCATTTTTGAAGTAGTGGTCTTTTTATGAATTCATAAACCGCTGAGAACGCAGAGGACGCCGAGCCTTTTTTTAATTACTTACTGCGTCCTTTGCGGCTTTGCGTGATTGTTATTTATTCTAAATATGCTTTTATCATTCTGGCAACTTTTTGTGGAGCGATCTCCACGTTAAAATGAAGCGTTAAATCTGCTCTTCTATAGAATGGTTCTCGGTTTTTCATCAAATTAGAAATGTGAAGTAACCGTTCGTTTCTGTTGATATTATCCATAAGGGGCCGGCTTGTTTTCCCTTCTAAGCGTCTATCAATTATTTCCGGAGGGTATAAAAGGGCTACAGTTACTCCAGAACCGGAAATCCTTTTCCAGTTTTCACTGTTTACTACAGAGCCTCCACCCAGGGCAACTACCAGTTTTTTTTGCTGAGAGATTTGTGCAATCATGGATTTTTCCAGTTCTCTAAAGTAGACTTCTTCCTTCTTTTCAAAAATCTCCGGGATAGAAAGGCCTGTCTCCTCAACTATGGTTTCATCAACATCGATAAATGGCCACTCAATAAGTTCGGATAAGAGTTTACCGATAGTTGATTTACCGCATCCCATGAATCCCATTAAGTAGATGTTACCATGGGGATTCATTTTTGTCTCCATTGTAGTGGTTTTGCATCTGTCTGAGCGAGTCTCCACCAAATTTCTCGCAGAATGCTTTTCCAAGCGAAATAGCCATCATAGCTTCACCAACGATACTGGCAGCAGGCACAGCACATACATCAGATCGTTCTTTATGTGCATGGACAGGTTCACCGGTTTCCAGATCCACTGACGGAAGAGGTTTTTTTAAAGTCGGGATTGGTTTCATCGCTGCACGAACAATAATTGGCTCACCGTTGCTTATTCCACCTTCAATGCCGCCTGCTCTATTGCTGGAGCGCTGCGGTATAGCGGATTTGCCGGGAAGAATTGGATCGTGGATTTCTGATCCAAAATGATAACTGCTTTCTACGCCGAATCCTATTTCCACTGCTTTGATTCCGGGAATGCTCATGATATCTGCTGAAATGAGAGCATCAAGCCGTCTGTCCCATGCAGTGTATGTCCCAAGGCCGATTGGAACGTTTACGGCCGCGACTTCAAACATACCACCCACAGAATCTCCCTCTCGCTCTGCCTGCATGATTCTTTTTTTCATCTCTTCTTCCACTTTGGGATCACTGCACCTAAGCTCTGATTCTTCTGCAGCACGATGTTTTTCTTTGATATTTTCTATTGTTCTCTCATCACTTTTTTCACAGAGCTTCCTGAACGTCTTGCCTGTCTGGATTTGATGAATACCTATCACGTGACTTCCTATCCAGATTCCAAAGATCTCCAATAGCTGCCTTATAACAGATCCTACAGCCACTCTCATTGCCGTTTCCCTCGCACTTGCTCTTTCAAGAACATTCCGCAGATCACTGTGATTGTACTTAATTGCCCCTGCCAGGTCAGCATGACCAGGCCGGGGAATTTTAACAGGCGAATCATTTCTACTGTTCCATACTCCCATTATTTCCTGCCAGTTGGTCCAATCTCTGTTTTCTATAAAGATAGCAATGGGACTTCCGGTTGTTACTCCTGATCTTAAGCCCGACAGGATTTCCACACGATCTTTTTCAATCTTCATCCTGCCGCCGCGGCCGTAGCCTTTCTGTCTTCTTTTTAACTGGTGATCTATTTTTTCTCTGTCGATTTTGAGTCCTGCTGGCATTCCATCAATGATTCCAATAAGTTCTTTTCCGTGGGACTCACCGGCTGTCAAAATTCTAAGGTTGCCCATTTTTCTTCACCATGTTTATAATATGTTTCCAGACTTTGCTGAAAAGATTCTCAGGAAGTTTTTTGCTCAGCCATATTTCTTCAGAAGCAATAGCCTGAGAAATTAACATCGACAAACCTGAGATAGTTTTCAATCTTCTGGATTTGGCTTCGGCAAGAAGAAGCGTAGTCGCTGGTCTGTAGACTATGTCAAAAACTGTCGCATCTTCTCGAAGTAATTCTATATGCGGAAGAGGGGATTTATCAGCTTCAGGCCACATGCCCACAGGTGTAGCATTGATCAAAAGGTTTGCTTCTTTTAAATTGTCTTCCAGTTTTTCCCCCTCAGGAAAACCTGCAATAATTTCAAGTCTATAAAGATTTTTAAAATCCTTTTTCAACTTCACTGCTCGCTCTGGCACTATATCAAAGATACCAAGTTGCCGAAGTCCCAATGAATAAAGAGCCATAACAACAGCTCTTGCTGCTCCACCTGCTCCGAGGATAACAGTTTTTCCTTCTGGCAAATATCCGTTTTTTTCAAGGGCAGTGCGGAATCCAGTAATGTCTGTATTGTAACCGATTAGTTCTCCTTTTCTGTTTATGACAGTATTAACTGCTCCTATCCGTCTGGTAAGGGGATCAAC
>CAZPNF010000227.1:0-4321 GCA_964587715.1 uncultured bacterium
AGAAATTATGTATATGTCTAACAACGAAATCTATTTCAGTAGTTATGATTAATTTCAAATTATTGCTATATAAAAGGTCTAATGGTTAAGAATTTTGCTTAAGGAGGTTTATGATGCGTAATAGAATGTTCATCGGAGGAATTGTATTCTTTTTGTTTTTGGCTCTGATTTTTCAATGTACAAGGCGGGGCCCCATTGTTGCCCAGATCGGGAGAAATGAAGTTATTACACTTAAGGACTTCAAAAATGCTTTTTCAAAAGGAAAGTCCAGGAAAGCATTATCCTCCTATAAATTACCAGAGTTACAACGATATTTGGACCAGATGATTAATCAGCGTATAAAAGTTCTGGCAGCTTATGAAAAGGGATTGGATAAAGATTATTTTGCCAGTCAAAAGGTAAAGCCCGTTCGTCAGCATTTTTTACTTAAGAGACTTTACGAAACAGAAATAATTGATCCTGTGATAAAAGAGTCGGATATACGAGATTTTTACAACCACACGGGAAAGGAAGTAGAAATTCGGGCAATTTTATTTCAGGTTCCTCTTAGAGCCAAACCAGAAGAAGAAGAAAAGAAAATCAAGGCAAGAGCGGACTCAGTTCTTAAGGTGATTAAAGCTGGAGGAGAATTTTCCACACTTGCAAGAAAGTACTCCGATGATAAGAAATCTGCTGAAAAGGGTGGATCAGTGGGAGCAGTTTCGTGGACACGTTCTAATGATCCGTTTCTAAGTACAGCTTTTTCTTTAAAAGTTGGTGAGGTTTCAGGCGTTGTGAGAAACATAAGGGGTTACATTATCATGAAAGTGGAGGCGATTAGGAAGAAAAAGCGAGAACCTTACAATAAAGCCCGGAACCAAATCCACCAGGAATTGACAAAAGAAAGGCGAAAGATCCTCAGCGAAAAAGCCGATAAATATATTAATAATGTTATGAAAGAAAACCAGATCCAGTGGTATCATGATGAAATAGCAGCACTTTTGAATCGGCTGAAAGGTGTGACAAATCCATTGAAGAATGTTGTTCAGGACAGCATAAATAATTTTAACCCTGAAGAGAAGAAAAAAGTTTTAGTTCAGTATAAAACTGGAAAAATTACTGTCCAGGATTTTCAGGAAAAGCTTTCTTCTTTTCCTTCGTATGCCAGCGTACCCATAAATGATAAGAAAAAGACCGAAAATCTTATGAAACAGTGGTTAATTACAGATCTGCTTTCGGAGCAGGCTATTAAGGAAAGATTGGACAAGGATCCTGTTGTTGCAAATGAGGTAAAAAAAGTATTAGAGCAACAAATGGTTGATCTCCTTGTTAATCGTGATATTGTGGGAGAAGTTAAACCTACCGATGAGGAGCTAAAACAATATTACGAAAAAAATAAGAACAGATATATGGAGCAAGAAGAAGTGAACGTTCAAGAAATCATGGTCAAAGATAAAGATTTAGCTGAGAAAATCATGGGATGGGCTAAAGCCGGGAAGAATTTTGGTAAGTTGGCCAGAAAATATACAGAAAGACCTGGTTTCAAAAAGAAGAACGGAGCGTTGGGTTACTTCGGCCGAGGACGGTGGGGTATTATTGGTGAAAAAGCTTTTGATCTCAAAGTTGGAGAGATTGCAGGCCCCATTGCAATGCCATGGGGCAGCAGCCAAAGATATTCTGTAATTAAACTTTTGGGAAAGAAACCTCCTAAACAGAAACCGTTCAAGGATACAAAAAAGCAGGTTCTCCGTGATTTCACCAGTGAGGTTAAAAAGAAGCGTGAAGTAGATTGGATTAACAAGAAGAGAAAAGAACTTGGTGTCAAGATATACACAAAGGTGTTGGAAGGTGCTTTTCGTGAATCCTGATAGAATGAAGAGAAAACTATTTTCTTTCTTTTTTATTGGTATTGTTCTCCTGTTTTTTGGAGGGTGTCGAAAGCGGGTTGCCGACGATCGAATTATTGCTCGTGTAGGCGATGCTGTACTTACTAAGGATGCCATGAAAAAAGAGATAGGATGGGAGGGAATGAGACCAGAGCAGGAGAGCGAGTTTGTTGATCGCTGGGTTAATCGAGAGCTCCTTTTCCAGGAAGCAAAACGTTTGGGATTAGATAAAGATGCTGAACTCAGTTGGCAACTGGAATTAGTGAAAGAAGAGTATCTCATCAACAAGTTACTGGAACGAACTTTTGTAGAGAAGGTTAAGATTACAGATGACGAGGTAAAGTCTTACTATGAGAAGAATGGAGATCTATTTAAAGTAACAGAAGATGAGGTTAGAGCTCTTCATATTTTGACGAAAACGAAAGCAGAAGCGGACCTTGTACTTAAGGAGATTCGAGCCGGTAAACCTTTTGACGAAGTAGCCAAAGAGCATTCTGTGGGAATTTTCCGTAAGAAGGGGGGGGATATGGGGTTTTTTAAAAAAACAGACGTAATACCCGAAGTGGCCCGTTTTGCGTTCCGTTTACCCGAAGGTAAGGTCTCGCCTGTTTTCCACAGCAGCTATGGTTATCATATCTTGAAAGTGCTGAAAAGACGAAAGAAGGGGAAAATAAAAGACTTATCCGATGTACGAGACGAAATATTACAGGGGTTAAGAGTCAGTAAGGAACGCTCAGTTTATTACGATTTGCTATTCCATCTGCAAAATAAGGCAAAAGTTTATGTGATTACTCCTGAAAACCCAACCGGGCAGAGAGATACGTTGACTGTTAGAAACAAACAGAAAAGTTTTGAGGAATCGAGAAAGTGATGAAAAAAATTATTTTTACCAAATTTGTAATAGTGACTGTACTATTAGTAAACTCTACGTTGTTACTGGCTCAGCAAGTACTGGATGGAATTGCTGCCATTGTAGGTGATGAAATCATACTTCGCACAGAATTGCTTCAGACAGCGCAGGGTTTTGCCGTACAGATGGGTATTGATCCAGCGACTCAGACCAAGAAGTTTGAAAAACTAAAAAAAGATGTTTTAAATAATCTTATTAATGAAAA
This sequence comes from uncultured bacterium, assembly GCA_964587715.1. Classification (GTDB taxonomy): domain Bacteria; phylum Zhuqueibacterota; class QNDG01; order QNDG01; family DSAB01; genus CAYYPT01. The sequence continues at coordinate 2,981 of CAZPNF010000227.1, forward strand.
GATTCTTCTGGCAAAAGCCAAGGAAGATACAATAACTGTGGAGGACCAGCGAGTAGAGGCTGCACTTGAAGGAAGAATTCAGGAGCTTATTAAACGATTGGGATCGAAGGAGAAGGTAGAAGCATATTTTGGGGCGCCTATTAAGAAGATCAAAAAAGATTATAGAGAAGATATCCGAGACCAACTTATTGTTCAGACCCTCCAACAGAAAAAACTTAGAAGCGTTCAGGTTTTCCGTTCTGAGGTGGAAAGGTTTTATGAAACAATGAAAGACAGTTTACCCGAACGGAAACCAATGGTAAAGCTCCGGCACATCTTATTAGAAGTTCGGCCTGGCGAGGCAACCAAACAGCGGGCCATGGCACGAATCGGGGATATCCAGAGTAAGTTGAACCAGGGAGAGAGTTTTGAAAAGCTGACCAAACAATATTCAGAGGATCCTGGAACTGCCGAAGGGGGGGGAGATTTAGGTTTTGTAGAAAGAGGAACTCTGTTTCATTCTTTTGAAGAGGCTGCTTTCAGCTTGAAACCTGGAGAGGTTTCTGATGTTGTGGAAACACCCGTGGGCCTTCATCTCATTCAGATGGTTGAGAAGCGAGGGGATAAAGTTAGACTTCGTCATATTCTCATACGGTTAGAAACAACGCCACAAGATGCGAAGGCCGTACTGGATACATTAAACAAGATAAGAAATAAAGCCCTGGCTGGTGAAGATTTTGGTAAACTGGCTAAGGAATACTCTCAAGATGTTTCCACAAAGGAACAGGGTGGAGATTTGGGATGGATGCCCATGGAACAACTTCAGATCGAGGTTTTTAAAAATGCTGTGGATACACTTAAAATAGGTCAGATCAGTCGTCCTTTCAAGACTCGATTTGGTTATCATATTGTAAAGTTAGAGGGGAAGAAAACAGCGAGAAAATTCTCTCTGAAAGGTGACTGGGATCAGATAAGAGAGTGGGCCCTGAATGCGAAAAGACAGAAAGTTCTCAATCAGTGGATTGATGAATTGAAGAAAAATATTTACATCGAAGTTAAAAAGGACGTGTTGTAATACTTTAGGGTTAAGCCGCAAGTTTTTTAGAGGCAGGTGTTCCGTTTTTTAGCATGAGTGGTTCTGATTTTAAAAGATTTTTCGCTCCCCAGAGGTTCTTGTCCCTGCGATAAAAACAATCAAATGGGTACAAGAGCTATTGATAAAACATTTGTTGAAAAGCTTCAAATTCAGCCTCATTGGGTCCTTGTAGAGCAGCCTGAGATATATCCCTTTTTAGTACTTTAGATGAAATGAATGAGTCCACTCTAAAAAGGGCAAATTAGAAACATAAAATAAAGGTATAT